>JAPUJL010000261.1 GCA_027296185.1 SAR324 cluster bacterium
AACGTGCAGGAGCACCGGCTGGTGCCGCCCTACAGCGTGGAAATCGAGCGGCGCATCCACTACGAGCGGCTCATCGCGGCCAAGGCCTATGCCCGCGAAAACGACCTCAACAAGATTACGGTGCGCAGCGGCAGCGACCGGGTGGGACTGATCTCCGCCGGCAAGAGCTACTACGACCTGATCCAGGCGCTGGAACTGCTGGGGCTGGGCGAGGGGGAACTCCGGCAGGCCGGCATCCGCGTCCTCAAGATGGGCATGATCTCCCCCATCGAGCCGGAGATCGTGAACCGGTTCGCCGAGGGGCTGGAGGACATCCTGGTCGTCGAGGAAAAGCGCGGCTTCATGGAAACCCTGATCCGCGCCGAGCTGTACAACCGCCCCTCCCACCCGGCGATTCTGGGCAAGACCGACCGTGCCGGGGAGCCCCTCTTCCATATCCAGAGCGAGCTGCAGGTGGAAGAGATCGCCCGGCTGCTGGCGGGCTATTTCGCCGAAAAGCTGGGGCGGGTCGACCTGCCCGAGCGGGTACGCTGGCTGGAGGAGATCGCTCACCGCACCGACGAGCCGTTCATGGGGCGCACGCCCTACTTCTGCAGCGGCTGCCCCCACAACACCTCGACCCTGCTCCCGGAAGGCGCCCTGGCCGGCGGCGGCATCGGCTGCCACGCCATGGCCATCTGGATGGACCGGGGCATCAGCTACTTCACCCAGATGGGCGGCGAGGGCGCGCCCTGGATGGGCATCAGCCCCTTCACCGACATGGAGCACTTCTTCCAGAATATCGGCGACGGCACCTACTTCCATTCCGGCAGCAAGGCCCTGGAGGCGGTGATCGCCTCGGGCACCAACCTCACCTACAAGATCCTCTACAATTCCTCCTCGGCCATGACCGGCGGGCAGGACATTGTGGGGCAGCTCAGCGTGACCGACCTCGCCCACAAGCTGGTGACCCAGGGTGTGAAGGAAGTGGTGATCGTGCCGGAAGATCCGGGGCGCTATCCGCAAAAACGGCCGGGGCCCAAAATCCGCGTACAACCCAAGACGGAATACAACCAGGTGATGCTCGACCTGCAGAAGGTGAAAGGCGTCTCGGCCATCATCTTCGATCAGCAATGCGCCGCCGAGAAGCGCCGCCAGCGCAAGCGGGGCATCCTGGCCACCCCCGCCCAGCGGGTGCTGATCAACGAGGCGGTCTGCGAGGGCTGCGGCGATTGCGGCGTCAAGTCCAACTGCCTGTCGGTGATTCCCACCGAGACGGAATACGGCCGCAAGACGCGCATCCACCAGTCGTCCTGCAACCTGGACTACTCCTGCCTGCAGGGGGACTGCCCCTCCTTCATGACGGTCGAGCTGGCCGAGGGCACTCAACCCTTGCGCAAGCAGGGCCTCGCCTCGCCCCTGGAGGCCGGACTGCCCGAACCGCAGGGCGCGGCCACCTGCGCCGATCCCTACAACCTGCTGATGGTCGGCATCGGCGGCACGGGCGTCGTGACGGTGGATCAGCTCCTCGTCACCGCGGCGCTGCAGGAGAACAAGTACGTGCTGAACCTGGACCAGACGGGGCTGGCGCAAAAGGGCGGGCCGGTGGTTTCCAACTTCATCGTCAGCGAAAAGCCGCTCAACCGGGCCAACAAGATCGCCGCGGGGCAGGCCGATGCCTTGCTGGCCTTCGATCTGCTGGCCGCGGTCTCCGCGGACAACCTGGCCAAGTGCCACCCGGAGCGCACCCGCACGGTGGTGAACGTCACCCACAACGCAACGGCGCAAGTGGTGACCGATATCCACTCCCACTTCCCGGAAGATGGACAGCTCTTCGGCCGCATCCGCCAGTACGTGAAGCCCGACGGCAATCACTTCGTCGAGGGCGAGCGGCTCACCGACGGCTTGTTCGGCAATGGCCTCACCAACAACGTCTTCATCATCGGCGTGGCCTATCAGGCGGGGCTGCTGCCCCTCCGCGCCGAATCCATCGAGGCGGCGATCCGGTTCAACGGCGTGGCCATCGAGCAGAACCTGCAGGCGTTCCGCTGGGGCCGGCAGTACATCCTCGACCCCCAAGCCGTGGAGAAGCAGATCGCCGGCGGCGGCGAGAGCATGGATTCCCGCCAGACGGCGCTGGAGCGGCTGGGCACCTTCGCCCCGCGGCACGTGGGGGCCTTCGAGCGGCTGACGGCGAACCTGCCCGGCGGCGAGCGGATGGCCCGGATTCTCCATCCGCGCCTGGCGGAGCTGATGCTCTACGACGGTCCCACCTACGCCGAAACCTACCTGGACTACGTGCGCACCGTCGCCGCGGCCGAACACGAGAAGACTCCCGGCCGCACCGAACTGTCCGAGGCGGTGGCCCGCTGGTTCTTCAAGCTGATGGCCTACAAGGACGAGTACGAAGTGGCGCGGCTGTGGGTGCAGAATTCCGCTTGGCAGGACGCCAAACGGGCCTACGACGGACCCCTCAAGCGCTACTACCACCTGCACCCGCCCTTGCTGCGGGCCATGGGGCTCAAGGGCAAGCTGAAGCTGGGCGAATGGTTCACCCCCGCCCTACGGCTGCTGGCGAGCATGAAGCGGTTGCGCGGAACGGCCCTGGACCCCTTCGGACGGGCACACATCCGGCGCGAGGAACGGCGGCTGATCGGATGGTACCGGGAGACGATCGACGCGCTGCTGCCCGCGCTGACTCACGAGAATCACGGGCTGGCCGTGCAGATCGCCGCCATTCCGGACGAAATCCGCGGCTACGAAGCGATCAAGGAGCGCATGATCGGCGAGGCGGAAACGAAGCTGGCCGAGCTTCAGCAAGCCTACCGCGATCCCCGCACCTCCAAACTGGCGGGGTAACCGCGGGTGCCCCACGCGTGTAATACCAACTGCGCAAATCCAAGGCCGCACAACCACGTGCGCAATTCCACGGCCGGCGCGAAAACGGGAATCCGATCCCGCGGACGCGCACCGCGCGGCCGCCCACCGGCTGAACGCGAAATGAACGCGACTCACACTCCTCATCCTCGGCCGGGCGCCCTGCTGCGCGGCACGTTGGCGCTCGCCGTGGCCACGGCGCTCTGCGCGCTGGCCGCACCCACGCTTCGGGCGGCGGACGGGGCCGAATCGGCAGG
>JAPUJL010000262.1 GCA_027296185.1 SAR324 cluster bacterium
TTGCCGGCGTCCACCGTGAGAATCGCGTCGGCGGGCAGCGCGGCGTTCAGATCGGCCATCACCCGCTCCATGGGCACCCCCCGCACCGCCCGCGGCTTGAGTTCCGTATAGCGCTCGAAGGTCTGCCGGTGGCCACGAATCCAGGCGGCGCGCGTCTCGTTGGGAGGCGGCGGCGGATGCTCCAGGGCCGCCTGCAGGGCGAGCCGGGCATCGGCGACCAGTCCCAACTCGGCGGGAAAGACCTTGCCGATCTCCGGGCCGTGGATGTCGATGTGGATCAACCGCTGGCCGGGGGTGGGCAGCGTGTAATCTGCCGTGGTCATCTCCGGCAGCCGGGTGCCGAGGGCGACGACCAGATCCGCCTCCCGCACCACGTCCTGAGCCGGGCTTTTGCCCAGACCCAGGTTGCCCAGGTAGTGGGGGTGGCCGTTGGGGAAGGCATCCATGCGCCGAAAGCCGGTCAGCACGGGCGCCTGAAACCGCTCGGAAAAGGCCACCAGCTCCCGCCGCGCCCGGGCGTACTGGATGCCGCCGCCCACGATCATCGCCGGGCGCTGGGCCGCGTTGAGGGCTTCGATCCACTGGCCGACCGCCACCGGGTCCGGGTGGGGGGGGCTCAGCGCCCGTGGCGGCGGGAAGGTGAGTTCCGCCTCGTCGGTGAGCACATCCTCCGGCAGCACCACCACCACCGGCCCGGGCCGCCCGCTGCGCGCCAGATGGAACGCCCGGTGCACCGCCCCGGGGATCTCCTCCACCCGCTGCAGCTCGACCACCCACTTGGCCATGCCGCCGAAGAAGCGCCCGTAATCCATCTCCTGGAAGGCCTCCCGCCCCCGGAAGGCGCGCGGCACCTGGCCCACGAACAGCACCAGGGGCGTGGAATCCTGATCCGCCGCGTGCACCCCGATGCTGGCGTTGGTGGCGCCGGGCCCGCGGGTGACGAACAACACCCCCACATGGCGCGTGGCCTTGCCGTAGGCCTCGGCCATGAACGCCGCGCCGCCCTCCTGCCGGTTGACGATCAGGGTGATTTCCGGGGTGTCGTAGAAGGCGTCCAGCGCCGCCAAATAGCTCTCCCCCGGCACACAGAAGACGTGCCTCACCCCCTCGCGGCGGATGCCCTCCACGACCGCCTGGCCCCCGGAGAGGCGCCGGGCGGATGCGGCGGCGCTCACGGGCGGCCGCTTGCGTTGGGGCGGCACCCGGCGGCGCCGGTTTGCGGGCGGGGCATCACAACGTGCCGGGGTAGTGGCCGCCGTCGATCTGGGTGCTGGTGCCCGTGATGAACGACGCCCGTTCCGAGGCGAGAAACGCCACCAGCGCGGCCAGCTCCGGGGGCTCGCCGAGGCGCCCCATGGGAATCGGCTTGTTCAGCTCCTGCATCGCCTGCTCCACGCCGATCCCCTCTTCGTCCGCGCGCTGCTGGGCGATCTGCCGCACCCGGTCGGTGAGGATGATCCCCGGCAGCACGGCGTTGAGGGTGATCCCGTCCGGCGCCAGCTCCGTGGCAAGGGTTTTCATGAACCCGGTTAGACCGCTGCGGGCCATGTTGGAGAGCAGCAGATTGCCGAAGGGCATCTTCACCGTGATCGACGTGATGAGGACGATCCGGCCCCAGCCCTCGGCTTTCATCGGGGGCACCACCCCGTGGATCAGCCGCACCGCACTCATCAGGGTCAGCTCCAGGGCCTGCCGATATTGCTCGAGGGGGATGCTGGCGAAGTTGCCCGGCGGCGGACCGCCCGCATTGGTCACCGCGATTTCCGGGTCGCCCAGCCGGGCGCGCACGCTATCGAGGAGCTTGGCAATCTCGGCGGGGTCGGAGACATCCGTCTGAAAGGGAATCACCTCGGCACCGTGGGCTTCGCCGATTTCCTGCGCCGTCCGCTCGACTTCGCTTTGCGTGCGCGAGCAGATCGCCACCCGGCAGCCCTCGCGGGCGAACTCTTCCGCACACGCCCGGCCCAACCCCTTCGACGCGGCCATCACCAGGGCCACCTTTCCCCGGATCCCAAGATCCATCTCGTCTCCCTTGTCCCGCGGTTGAGGTCTCCCAGCCTCCCGCCCGCGCGGGCACGGTGGCGCGACGGGCGGCCCACTCATATCACAGGAATCGTTCGGGGCGGAAGGCATCCACCGTATCCTGGTACTGCCGGGGGTCGGGACCGAAGGCCGAGATCACCGGCGTGGTGATCCCCCGCCGCACGAACTCCCGGATTTCCTCGCGGCACTTGTCCGCATCGCCGATCACCGCGATCTGCTCCACCAGGGCATCGTCCAGTGCTCCCTCGGTCTTGGCGCGGTCCTTCTCCTTCCAGCCTTCGGCGATGGTCGCCGCCTTTTCGGGAAAGCCGAACCAGGACAGGAAATTGTTGTAAACCGGGGTGGAGAAGTACGGTGCGAACCGCTTGCGCACGAACTCCCGCGCCCCCGCCACGTCGTCGGTCACGCAGACTTGGTGGCGGCAGACGATATCCAGCTCCGCCACGCGCTTGCCGCCCCGCTCCGCGCCGATGGCGATGTGCTCCATCATCTTGGGCAGCGCATCCATGGGGAAGAGGTTGAGCACCACGCCGTCGCCGAACTCGCCGGCCATCTCCAGCATCTTGGGCATCAGCCCCGCCAGGTAGATGGGCACCGGTTGTGGCGGCGGCACCGCCCGGTAGCCGTGGCTGCGCAAGGTGGTGCCCTCGAACGCGGATTTCTCCCCGCCCAGCATGCTCCGCAGCAGCAGCGTGGTCTCCTTCACCCGGGTCAGGGGCTTGCGGAACTCGATGCCGTGCCACCCTTCGATCATCAGATGGCTGGAGGAGCCCAGGCCCAGGATGAAGCGCCCCGGGGCCAGCTGGGCGATGGTCGTGGCCGTCGAGGCGAAGATCGCTGGGCTGCGCGGATACACCGGCACCACGGCCGTGCCGATCCGCACGCGCTCGGTGCGCTGGGCCGCCGCCGCCGCCAGGGTCAGGGCGTCCAGGTCTCCCGAGTCGGCGAACCAGATGCCGTCGAAGCCGTTCTGCTCCGCCCATTCAGCCTGGGTCAAGGTCGCCTCCAGGTTTCCGGGTACGGGCAGGCTCAATCCAATCCGCGTGGGCATGGACATGGGAAATGTCTCCAAGTGGGGTGAGGCGGGGGGCTCGACCGCCCAAACGGCATGCAGTCAATCCGAATCGGCCCACTGAAGTCAAGCCGCGAAGCCCCGTGCCGCGAACCGGCCGCGATCTGGCTGCGAATCGGCGGCGATCCGGCCGCGCCCTGGCCCCCCGTGCGGAGCCGCTAGCGCTCATCCCAGGCGAAGGGCAGCACCTCGGCAATCGAACCCGCGCCGGCCAGCAACATCACCAGCCGGTCGAAGCCCAGGGCCATGCCCGCCGCGGGGGGCATACCCTCCGCCAGCGCCCCGAGAAACCGCTCGTCCAGGGGCGGCACGGGCAGGCCCCGTGCCCGCCGCTTGGCCAGGTCGCGCTCGAAGCGACGCCGCTGCTCGGCGGGGTCGGTCAGCTCGGCGAATCCGTTGGCCAGCTCGATGCCTGCCACCAACAGCTCCATCCG
>JAPUJL010000263.1 GCA_027296185.1 SAR324 cluster bacterium
TTGTTCAACGATTATTACCGACGGGGCGAGTATGAGCAGGCCCTCGAGTCGACCTTGAAAATCAACCTGCCGGGATTCTACTGGCATCCCGCCACTCTGGCGGCGATTTACGGGCAACTGGGTCGAATGGACGAGGCGGAGGCGGCGGCCGGCAAGCTGTTGGAACTGTACCCTGACTTTTCCGCCAATGGGCGAGTGGAACTTCTAAAATGGTTTTGGAATGAGGAGGAACAACTAGAGCGTTGGGTCCGTGGATTGCGCAAGGCGGGCCTGGACATTCCTGACGAACCAAAAGAGGACGGCTTCCGCAAGGAGCCGGCACCGGCGGAACAGCAAAATTGAAATGGGTTTGGTCCCGCCGATATTTTCCTGCCCCCTCCTCGATCCTCCCCCAGGATGGGGGAGGCGGTTTGCAGCCTGGTCATGTAGGGGCGGCCTGCTTGTCCTGAGCCTGGTGGAAGGGCGGCGCCCCTACCTTGATCTTGATTCGCCGTGTTAACCGGCGATGACGCCGCGCCGCTGAAAGCACCTCACCCCCGGATCGAATTAAACCCGGTCCACCGAGCCGCTCGCCCCCTCTCCCGAGGGAGAGGGGGAAGCCCGGCCGCCCAAGGCCGGGCGGGGGCGAGGTCCCGCCGGCCCCTCCCTTCGACAGGGCTCAGGCCAGGCCCCGCGATGCAGGGAGGGGAGGTTACGACCGCCATCTCTGCAAAGACATTGGGCATCGGGGGGTGTTTGGGGTATGTTCCTGGGATATCTTGCGGAGCGATTCCGCGGACGGTTTTCATGGGGGCTCGCGGCACGGCCGCGGCAGGCACCGGGTACGGCGAAGGCCCCCGCACAGGCTGCGGCATGGGCTACTGGGGCGGCCCGGATCAACCCCAACGGGTTCGGTGATGGAGCGATCGTTTGCCAGTGAGGTGGAGGCGCTGAAGCTGGGCGCGGGCGAGGTGTTTCACGGGGAGGGCATCCTCGCCATGACCAAGGCGTTGCTGCAGTCGGGGGTGAGCTACGTGGGCGGCTATCAGGGGGCGCCCGTCTCCCACCTGATGGACGTGCTGGGCGACGCACAGGAGATTCTCGACGACCTGGGCGTCCACTTCGAGAGGTGCCCCAACGAGGCCGCGGCGGCGGCGATGCTGGGCGCCTCGATCAACTACCCGCTCCGCGGGGCGGCGGTCTGGAAGTCGGTGGTGGGCACCAACGTGGCCTCCGATGCGCTGTCCAACCTCGCATCGGCGGGGGTGAAGGGCGGGGCGCTGATCCTGTTGGGCGAGGATTACGGCGAAGGAGCGAGCATCATCCAGGAACGGAGCCACGCGGCGGCGATGAAGTCGTCCATCTGGCTGTTCGATTCGCGCCCCAGCCACGAGCTGTTCGTGCCGCTGATCGAACAGGCCTTCGAGCTCTCCGAGGCCACCAACACGCCGGTGATGATGCAGTTCCGCATCCGCGCCTGCCACCTCCACGGGAGCTTCGTCTGCAAGGACAACCGGCCGCCGGAATTTTCGCGGAACCACGTGTTGAGCGAGCCGGACTTCGACTACACCCGCATCTGCATGCCGCCTTCCACCTATCTGCAGGAAAAGCTGAAGGTGGAGGTGCGGCTGCCCAAGGCGATCGAGTTCATTCAAGAGCGGAAGCTGAACGAGTTCTTCCCGGGCGAGCACGAGGACGTGGGGATCGTGCTCCAGGGCGGGCTGTACAATTCGGTGATCCGCGCCCTGAGCCAGTTGGGGTTGGCGGACAACTTCGGCAACTCGCGCATTCCGCTCTACGTGATGAACGTGACCTACCCCGTGGTGCCCGAGGAGATGGTGCGCTTCTGCGAGGGCAAGCGCGCCGTGCTGATGGTGGAGGAGGGCCATCCGGACTACCTGGAGCAGGCCCTGCACACCATCCTGCGCAAGGCGGGGCTGGGCACGCCCGTTCACGGCAAGGACATGCTGCCCATGGCCGGCGAGTACACGGGCGAGGTGCTGCTGGAGGGGATCTCCCAGTTCGCCGCCCGGATGCGGCCCGGCGGCATGAGCGCCGCCCAGGCGCGGAAGGAGCCGGAGCGCATCGCACGCAACAAGCACCGGGCGCAGGAATTGCTGGGCAGCCCGGTGCCCAAGCGCCCGCCGGGGTTCTGCACGGGCTGCCCGGAGCGGCCCATCTTCAGTGCGCTGAAAATCGCCCAGGAGGACGTGGGCCAATTGCACGTGAGCGCGGACATCGGCTGCCACCTGTTCTCCTCGCTGCCGCCCTTCAACATCGGCAACACCGTGCTGGGGTACGGGCTCGGCCTGGCCAGTTCCGCCGGGGTGGCGCCCGCCTTCGGCAAGCGGGTCGTGAGCTTCATGGGCGATGGCGGCTTCTGGCACAACGGGCTGACCACCGGCGTGGCGGGCGCCCAGTTCAACAAGAGCGACCAATTGCTGGTGATCGTCAACAATGGCTACACGTCCGCCACCGGGCAGCAACGCATCCCCTCCACGGAAGCCGATAGCAACGGACGGCACCAGCAAGTCACCATCGACAGCGCCCTCAAGGGCATGGGGGTGCGCTGGAACCGGCGGGTGAACTCCTACGATGTGCGCGAGATGGTCCAGACCTTCCGCGAGGCGCTGACCACCAGCGAGGGGGGGCTGAAGGTGATCCAGGCGGAAGGGGAATGCCAGCTGGCCCGGCAACGGCGATTCCGGCCGTGGTTTCAGAAGCGGGTCAAGGAGGGCCGCCGAGTGGTGAAGACGCGCTTCGGCGTGGATGACGAGCTGTGTACCGGCGATCACTCCTGTATTCGCCTTTCCGGCTGCCCGTCGCTGACGGTCAAGCCCAACCCCGATCCCCTGCGCGAGGACCCGGTGGCCACGGTGGATAACAGTTGCGTGGGGTGCGGACTTTGCGGCGAGGTGGCCCAGGCCGCGGCTCTCTGCCCCTCCTTCTATCGCGCCGAGCGGGTGCATAACGCGGGGCTCTGGGAGCGCGGGCTGTTCCTGATGCGCCGGAGCGTGATCGGGCTCCTGCAGCGGATGGCCGGGGAGCACCCTGCGCCGCCGGCATCGGTGGCGGAGGCTGCATGAGCGACCCAGCCGCGGAAACTGGCACTGAAGTTGGCGCCGAAACTGGCACCGAAGTTGGCGCCGAATCCGGTACCGGGGGCGCGGCTGGGGCGAACCCGCAAGCCGCCACGGAGCCGGTCACTCTGCTGATCGGCGCCCTGGGGGGCGAGGGGGGCGGCGTGCTC
>JAPUJL010000264.1 GCA_027296185.1 SAR324 cluster bacterium
GAATCTCGACCGCAGCCTTAACCGCATCGACCACGCTGCCGAACTCGGCGAGCACCGAATCCCCCGGCGCGTTCACCAGCCGACGACCCGCCCGTTGCGCTGCTGGATGTGGCTTGAGAAGACGGCCCGGTGGGCCTTGAGGGTGCCGATGGTGGCCGACTCGTCCTCCCCCATGTGACGGCCATACTCCACCACATCCGCCATCATGATGGCGGCTAGCTTTCGCCTGCCGGTCAGTTCAGACCCCATGGCCTGCTTCCCTGGCCACGTTGTGGAACTTCAAGGGCAGGTAGAAGTAGGCCCGATGGCGGATTGGTCTGGAGAGGCATTACCGCGATATTGGGAAGGGTAGACGAAAGCCGAGATGGCCCTGCTACGGTCCTAGATCAGGCTCGATCAGCTCGTGGGCGGCCCGTCCACATACGGCGCGAACCACTTGAAGGGCTCACCGCTGTCGATCCGCCCCCGCCTACCCTCCGCCTGTTCGGTCCACCAGTCCATGCCCATGTCGCGGAAGAGGTCAGTAGCTTGGTCGAGCGGCTACAGCATGGTGGGGCGACGTTCATCGGGATCGCCCAACCAGCCAATCGACCACGGTGCCCAATCCCCTCAGCGAATGATATGCTTGTGCTCATACGGCTCATGGCAAACTCTATATGCGCGGGGACGAGGCGCCCAGCGTGGAAGCTCCTCGGCTGGACGCCTTCACCCAACCGATCCCGCCGTTGCGAGGGCGGGGGGCGTTCGCCGGTGGCCATGCCGCCCCAACTCAAATGGCGAGCCCGGTGCGCTCATGAACCCCGCTGACGGACTGCCGTCGAATTAGGCGGAACGCATTGTACAGGCTGAGTCGAGCCTCAATCTCGGGAGGAACATCATGTTTTACATCGTTCTCGCGATCTTTCTCGCCGTTGCCGGCTTTGTCGTTCCCAAATTCCTTCGTGCACCTATCCCCGGGCGAGAATACCTATATGGATATATGCGCACGGGTGTACGGGCAGCGGGAATTTTGCTCGCCCTGCTCTCCTTATCCGCCACATCATTCGTCTTTGTGGGGCAGGATCAGGCCGCTCACCTGAGCAAAATATACTTTGGGGGTAACTTGAAGGACGGCGCCATCATCGCCGTCTCGGGCGAGAAGGGCCCCCAGGCGGAAATTCTTCCTCCGGGATTTCATTTTATACCGTTGTTGCGAGTGATCTACGACGTATCGCTGAGAGACGTGGTCGAAATCACTCAGGGACACTACGGATTTCTGATGGCGCGGGATGGCCGGCCGCTGCTCCCGGACCAGGCCTATGCCGATGCATTCGAGCCCGCGGTGGCGGCACGAATGGTTTCGGACGCCGCCTACTTTTTGACCAACAATGGTCAGAAAGGACCGCAAACGTCGGTGTTGACGCCGGGCAAGTATCGTTTGAATCGCATGTTGTGGAAGATTTCCGTCGGCGAGGTGACCGAGATTCCCCAAGGATTTGTCGGCGTGGTGAAGTCCAATGTCCGCTCGCGGGTGCAATTCGGAAATTTGCAATCGGAGAAGCCGAGCGATTGCAGTCCGGTGCAGCCGGCCCTCGAAGGGGGAGCCGGGCTGACCGTGCCTTTGGTGCCGGTGGGATGTATCGGCGTCTGGAACATTCCGCTTAGCCCGGGGCAGTATTACATCAACCAGAATGCATACAAGGTCACGATGGTCGATACGCGTGTGCAAACCTGGGAGTACAAGGGAGGCTATACCCGTCGGGCAATCGACCTTGAACTGGACCAAAGCGGGGACTTCACCCAAACGCAAACCTCCCAAAATATTCCGGTTCCCGATACGGCGGTGGATCAGGCGGTGTTCGTCAAGGTGGAGGGGTGGGATGTGCCTCAGGAACTCCGGGTATTGATTCAGGTCACTCCGGCCCTGGCGCCATTTGTCGTCGCTTCCGTGGGCGGTATGGAGCAGGTGGAGACTCGAGTGCTGACGCCTGCCATCCGATCGGTGGTGCGCAATGTCGTGGGTGGAATCATTAAAGCACCGGCTCCGGTATTGGACAATCGGGGCCGTCCAGTTCTGGGGGAAGACGGTGTGCCCGTCATGAGGATCGTGGCACGGCGTACCGTCGTGCTGGATCTGATCGAGAATCGTGACGTGCTGGAGCAGAACGTGGAGGAGCTCATTCGTCCGGAGGGACTGAAGGCGGGGGTCGACATCAAGGAAGTGCGCTTCGGCGAGCCGGCGATCCCACCCGAATTGCTGCTGGCGCGGAGACGGGAGCAACTGGCCCAACAGCTTCGCAAAGCGTTCGTGGAGGAAAGGAATGCGCAGACCCAGCGCATTGCCACGGAGCAAGCACGGGCGACGGCTGACCAGCAAAAACGGCTCGTCGAATCGCAGATCGAGGTGAAACGGTCCGAACAACTCGCCCTCGCATTGCGCAACGAGGGGCGTGGCGAACGCGATAAGTTGCGGTTGATTGCCGAGGGGCAGAAAGCGCAGGTTGAGGTGCTGGGACCGGACCGGGTCGTCGAGCTGCGACGGTTCGAATTGATCATCACGAAGCTTGTCGACTTTTTTCAGGAACACCCGGAAGTGCTGACGACCGCGTTATCCAATGCTCACAAGTTCGTTCCCGATCGCGTGTTCACATTGGGAGGAGCCTCCTCCGGCGGGAATAACCTGGCGGGCGCGGCGGCTGTCCTGGGCGACTTCATGGGGGGGGGCAGGAGCGAGCCACGCGGATCGGACGCGAACTCCCGCACCGAGCCCAATCCCTAGAATCCTGGCCGATAACGGACGGGTTGGGGACTTGCACGTGGGGGATGTTCCAGCGCGCGGCAACGATCCCGATGGTGGAGCCGGTTCGTCGATGTCCGTCATTGGCATCCGCGGGCCTTTCAAGTCGCCCAATCGCGGGCCGCGGCCAGTCGGCATGAAGCTCCAACACTGACATCAGCGGAGGCCCAAAGACGGGTGCCGGAAGGCAGGCGCCGGGAAAGCCCGGCCTCCCGCGAGCCGGTCAGGCCTGGCCGGTCCGCCGCGCCTTGGTGGCCAGGTA
>JAPUJL010000265.1 GCA_027296185.1 SAR324 cluster bacterium
AACTACTTGTTGTTGGGGCGCAGGCCCCCGGACGATATCGACGACCCGCTGATCGTCTGAGCGCCTGAAGACCGGAGCGTCTGCACCGGTTCCCCACCGGGCGCCATGCCGATCACGATCCCCCGCCCGGGGTAGGGGTTAACGGCCAGCTCGCGCAGGTTGGCCTGCGCCTCCCCGGTGAGCCTGTCCAATTTCACGCGATTCCTCGATTCACCGGTGCGGCCGCTCTGGGCTTCCGGCGCTCAGACGATCAGCGGATCGTCGATATCGTCCGGGGGCCTGCGCCCCAACAACAAGTAGTTGGTAGCCGCCAGGCGGCTGAGGGTGAGCGGCCGCCCATCCGCCTCTCCCATGACCCGGTAATCGCCGGGCCTGAACAGCGGATCGAACACGATCACCGGTACCGGATTCAGCGAGTGACGGGTGTTGGGCTCCCGCTCCTGGGTGATCGGGTTGGGCGAGATCATCTCGTCGGCGTTGCCGTGATCGGCGGTGATAATCGCCAGCCCGCCCACCTGCCGCAGGGCCTCCGTGATCTGGCCCAACGCACGGTCCACCGCCTCGGTGCCCAGAATTGCGGCGGCCAGGTCGCCCGTATGCCCGACCATGTCCGTGTTGGCGAAATTGATCAGGCCCCACTGGAACTTGCCGCTGCGAATCAGCTCGCACGCCTTGTCGGCGATCTCCGCCGCCTTCATCGCCGGTAGCTCGGCGAAGGAATCCACCCGGTCCGAGGGAATCAGATGATAGAGCTCGTACTGCGGGTCCAGGGGCTCCCGGTAGCCGCCGTTGAAGAAGAAGGTCACGTGGGCGTACTTCTGGGATTCCGCCAGCCGGAACTGGTGCAACCCCATCTCCAACACCCGCCGTCCGAACCCGTCGTCCATGCGGGAAGCCCCGACCAGCCGTTGCGGCGGCAGATCGGTATCCTCGTCGTAGACCATCATCCCCGCGTAGAGCACCCGCGGGCGCTCACCCCGATCGAACCCGGCGAAGTCGTCCTCGACCATGGCGCGGCTGAACTCGATGGCCCGGTCGGCCCGGAAATTCATGAAGATTACCGAGTCCCCGTCGCGCATGGGACCCACCGGCTCGCCTTCCCGCGTCACGACGAAGGGCGGCAAATCCTGATCCACCGCATCGGGCATGCTGCCCCGCAACGACCGCAGCGCCGCCGCAGCGCTGGGAAACGCGGCGGCCCCGGTACCGTGGACGTGGACGTCCCAGCCCCGCTTCACTTTCTCCCAGCGGCGATCCCGGTCCATGGTGATCACCTCGCGCCCACCGCCGCTGGCGATAGCGTAATCCCAGCCGGGCTGCTCCCGGACGATGATGCCCAGCCGCTGCTCCAGGGGTTCGACGTAGGTCTGGGCGGATTGATAGGGCACGTCCCGCCCATCCAACAGGGCATGGACGTACAGGCGGCGGACGCCCTTACGCCGGGCGTACTCGATAATGGCGTAAAAATGATCGATGTGGCTGTGGACATTTCCATCGGAGAGCAGCCCGAGCAGGTGCAAGGCCCCGCCGCCGCCCATGCAACCGTCCACCAGGCGGTTGAGCACCTCCCCCTGGAAAAACTCGCCGCTGTCGATCAGCTCCTTGATTCGCGTCGGGCCTTGGGGAAAGATCCGCCCGGCTCCCATGGTGAGATGCCCCACCTCGGAGCCGCCGATATCTTTGGCCCCCGGGAGCCCCACATAGTGCCCGTGGGTGAGGATCGAGCCGTGGGGACAATCCTGTAGCATGCGGTCGACGTGAGGCTTGCGCGCCTGATGGATCGCGTCTCCTTCGTCCCCCTGACCGATACCCCATCCGTCCAATACGATGTTGACGATTGGGCCACGGCCCTTGAAGTGCTCCGCCAGGACTCGGCTGCGCATCGCTCGGTCGATACCCGAAGAAGGGAGAGGGGTTGGAATCGCGCCCCTTGCAGCGCCCGGAGGGCCTCCCGGCACACATTTCGGCGGCCCTGCAGGCGCCCGTTGGGTCGAATGATAACAGCCGTGCCGCCGATGGCAACCCAACCTGCGCGGCGCCTTTTGCCCCGCGTAAAAGCAGCCGGCGCGGCGCCTTTTGCCGCGCGTAAAAGCAGCCGGCGCGGCGCTCTTTACCGCACGTAAAAGGAGCCGGCGCGCTGAGGTTCAGCGCGCATAGTATCGGCCGATGCGCACCAGCGCCTCGAGCGCCAGCTGGGAATCGGGCGAGATGCCGGTCAACTCCAGGTAGCCCGAATCGTAGGTCTCCACCAGTCCCGCGTAGTAGTAGACCGTGATTCGGTCGTCCTCCACTACGCTGAACCGGTTGTAGGCGCTGATGACGAGAAAGTCCCGCTCGGCCGTATCCAACAGATGACGCCCGGTGCTGTACGCGGCGGACTCCGTGGTACATCCGAGCAAATCCCGCATCAGCGTCGGCGCCAGATCCACGTGGCCGGTGCGGTGGGTGAAGGTGCCGGGCGCCTCGCCGGGCCAGCTGATCAGCAGCGGCACCTGGGTCTGGTAACGGGAAAAGTTTCCGGAGTGACCCCAGTAGCCGCGCCCGTTGTCGTTGAACTCCTCGCCGTGATCCCCGGTGATCGCGACGATCGTGCGCTCCAATTGTCCGGTGGCGCGAAGCCGGTTCAACACCTCGCCCACCAAGCTGTCCACGAAATGCACCGAATTGCGGTACTTGTTCACCAGGGGCTCGGGATCCATCCCTTCGCCGCGGGCGAAGTAATTGATCCGCTTCATGAACGGCCGGAAAGGATTGGGGTAGCCGGGAGGCGTCTCATAGAGGCCGTGGGGTGTGTCGTAGAACAAGAATCCGAAGAATGGCGGCGCCCCTGCACTTCTCCGATCGAGGTACGCGTTGAACTCCGCGGTGATGTTCCGATCCCGATTGTAGGGATGCGTGCCTTCCGACTGCATCCTCAAATTCGGCACCTCGGCGAACACGGTGCGGTCGAACTCGGGGCTGTTCAACTTCGCGCTGCCGTAGATCGCAGGCTCGTAACCGCGCTTCAGCAGCTCGTGAACCAGCACCGGCCCCCGTTTCTCCTGGAGCATGGCGTGCCAGTAGGTGGCGGGAAGCCCGTAGAACAGCGAGAAAATGCCCGTCCGCGACTCGTTGCCGCCGCTGTAATGCTCGTCGAAGCGCCAACTCTCCTCGGCCAACGCCGCCATGTGGGGCGTCACTCGCTCGTTCAGCATGTCGAAGCGCCAGGAATCCACCACGATTACCAGGACGTTCCACTGGGGCCCGTTGGCCGAGCAAGTGAGCGGCTGCACCGGATAGTTCAGGCCGCTCTCTCCCTGTGGCACGGCCGCACCGAGGACACCCGGAGTGGCCACGACCCCCACCGCCGCCAGAACGCCTCGTGCACTGGTGGGCTGGAATCCCGGCAAGTAGCGCGCCTGGCGGGTGATCGGCGTGTAGGACACCGCGCTGGCCCAGGCGTACATGACATTCTCCGCCACGAACGCCCCCGCCAGGGCCAGGCCTATGGCCCATCCGATCCACCGGCCGCGGTTGATCGTCATCCATTTGAGCGCGCCGAACCCGAGTCCCAGATGCAGCGCGATCACCGCCACACCCAACAGGCCGAAGAGCGTCCACATGAACGCCGACACGTCGTAGATCTCTCCGACCGCCCCACCGAAGATCATGTCGACGACCATCCCATTGATATGAAACCGGTATTGGTCGAAGATGAACGTGTCGAGGAAGATCACGAGCGAGAGCGCCGCGCCCAACGAAAGGGCGACCGGGACGATCAGCCACCGCCGCGGCAACACCAGCGTCAGCGGAATCATGAGCAACATGGGCAGGAACGCCAGCGACGCGAAATGGCCGGCGAAGCCCAGCACCGTGAACGTGAGCGCCAAGGGCTCGTTGGGGATGCTCAGCTGGCCCAGATATTGGGTCGAGATGGCCAGCACCAGCACCCAATTGGCGAAAAAGTACCACCCGCACCAACGCAACAACTCGCGCCGTCTTCCGTATCGCGGGGGTTCGGTAACGCTCGGCATCTCGGGTGGCCTGGCGGCCGGCAAGGGGATGGAGGTGCCCGCCGCGGTACGGAGCGCCGCACCGCTCCCGCAGGGAAAGGGCTCCGCCGCCGGTCGATTCCGCCGGTAAGGGGCTCCAGCGCCCGGAAAGACCGCGGCTCCAATGAACCCATAGGGTAACAAGAATCGTGCCCCTCGGCTACGGGCCGATCGCTCCCGGTAGCGGTGGACCTGCGCCAGGGGCCGTGCCGCGGCGGACCGGGTATGATAACCCTTGGGGCGTCCGCCCGAGGCTCGGGCGGCGCAAAAGCGGCCGCCCTTTCACGTCGATACGAGTCCCCAGATGAGCCACCCGGAGACGATGCCGCTGCTGCGCCTTGTACCGTCGGACAGCATCCTGTTCCACGAGCGGCCGGAGCGGCGGCGCACCGAGCGCATCACCCGGCGCATCCGGGAGGACCGGCAGTTGCGCAATCCCCCCATCGTGGCCGATCTGAAGGACGGAAAGTACCTGCTGCTCGACGGCGCCAACCGGGTGAGCGGCATGAAGGCGCTGAACTACTCCCACACCCCCGTCCAGGTCGTGGACTACGGGGAGCCCTCCATCGAGCTCAAGGGATGGCACCACCTGCTAATCCAGGGGCGTGCCCTGAATCTGCTCGATTCGCTCCGGGCCATGGACCAACTGGCGGTGCGGCAGGTGGAGGCGGTCGAGATCGAGCGGTTGCTCGAGGCGCGGCGGCTGCTGGCCATCTTCGTCGACGAAGGCGCGGCGGCCTGGGGGCTCTACCCGGCCCAAGACTCCCCCAAAGTCGACAGCTTCGCCCGCATCGCCGCCCTGGAGCGGATCGTCGCCACCTACGAGGGGCAGAGCGACCTGGAGCGCATTAAGCTGGCGGAATTTTCCAACCTGCCCGAGGTGATCCGCTCGGTGGAGCACCAGTTGTGCCTGTTCCCCGCGCTGTACAAGGAGGAACTGCTCGAGCTGGCCCGCGCCCAGGTGATGATTCCCACCGGCATCACCCGGCACCTCATTCCGGGCCGCGCCCTGGGCCTGAACCTGGCCCTGGATTTCCTCACCGCGCTCCCCAGCGACGAGGCCAAGCAGGCCCACTTCCAGGACTACCTAGACCGCCTGGAAATCGAAGGCCGAATCCGCTTCTACGAGGAATCGGTGTTCATCATGAACGAGTGAGGAGTGTGTTTTGTACTGATAAAAACAGTCACATAGGAACCAAATATTTGGTTGAGGACTGTCGAGCACTCTGTTTTGAGGGGTCTTTTGCCGAGATATTATCGAGCGGCCAAAACAAATCCCCAGCTCCGCGGCCGTAACCGATGCGAGGGATAATCCTACGCGGCGTCCCTACCAACACCACGGGCCAGGGTCACGTCCGCGCAGGGAAACGAATCGCCTTGCGGAACGTTCCAGCCTTTCCGGCTGGGGAAATACGTGCTCCCGGCTGGTCACTGTATCCCCGTTGCGCGATTCGGAGGATACGACGTTGCACAACCTCCTAAAGCCCTGAGTTCTCAAGGAACGCGCCGAACATTTCCACCCTAGACGCGGCCGCAAAATTGCTCGCTCGCCGCGACCTTCGAGACCCGCGCATGGCGCGCTCCTTCCCTCGGCGGGCTCGGGACAGACAGCAACGCGGCTTGTAGAATGCGATTCCCTGAGGAGGATTCCGGAGGAATCCGTCTCGCCTGTCCCGAGCCCAGTCGAGGGAAAGGGTCGGGATCGCCTCACTGTGTCATTATCGAGACCGCTTTCAGTAATAGCCATCACTCACATCCTTCCCATTTTACCCTATCGGCGTCCCGCTCCCGAATCCTCACCGCCTGTGCTACATTGAGGGGCATGGTCTAGGGCGAATTGACGATGTGGGAAGCCCCCGACCTACCCCGTCGCGTGAGGGCGCATAGGGGAGAGCAGACCGGGGGTCAACTCTTAAGCCATGCAGGTCACGTGCCGGGGCGCTCGCTTCAACCCGTGACAGATTGCCACGGGTTTCCAAACCCGCCCCTGTAGCCTACATCTCCCAGCGTGACACAGAGTAACGTAGGGGAAAATCCGCTCTCGGGGCCGATATGGGAAATTCAATATTGGGGGGATTGGCGCGGGTATTGCGTGCCTGAAATCTGGTACAATCCACGGGCAACAGGGAAGTTCACCCCTTGGAGAGCATCATGGAACAGAAGCTCAAGGTGGCAAAGGCCGAGGTCACATACTATATTCCCTTTCTTCTCGGGCACGGGTCCGAGACAGATGGTCTAACCGACCCTTCAAATGCGGTAGTCACGACCGCCGAGAACCCGGGCGCCGAGGCGTCCGATGCGCTTGAGGCTCTGAGTCGCCATTGGAAACGGGCCACCGAGGATGAGCAATCTAAATTCCTCGAACATTTGATAGAGACCGGGGGCCTATTTTACGCCGATATTGGACGGCTACCGACCCTATGGGTGGATTTCAATTACGATCCGCTGTACTGGGCGGGGCTCTCCGACGAGGAACTAGATACCGAAATTTACCGTCTAATCCATGAGGGGCAAGACGTTGGTAAGGTCATAGACGATGCGATGAATGAGCGGTCAAGGCGTTATCACGAGGAATGGTTGGAAACGCAAAAGCTGGAAGAAAAATATGAGACCGAAGAGCTTATTGCGGCTGTTAACAACAAGTTGAAGCGATCCAAGATTACAAAACTAGCTGAACGCCTTGGTATCGATG
>JAPUJL010000266.1 GCA_027296185.1 SAR324 cluster bacterium
ATGGGGCAGCCGCACCGGCACCGACACCCGCGCCGATTCCCGGGCCGGGAGGCCCTCGGGCAAAACGAAGGGCGCCAGGTCGTGGACGCGGGTCTCCCCGCGAGCCGGGGTGATCAGGAGTTGGGGAACGATCCGCACCGGATCGGGCAGGGCGATTCCCCCGGCGTTGGTCACCCGTAGCGCGAAGGCCGTCGTGCGCCGGGAGGATAGCCGGCGCTCCACCGGTGGTTCGTGCTCGATCCGCACCCGTCCCCAGCCCTCCGCCCCATCGGTAAACCAGCGGGTCACGTAGCCCGGGAACACGGCGAAGAACAGCACCGCCACCACGGCCATCCAGACGGTCATCCGCTTGAGCAGGGCCAAATCCCGCGGCTCGCGCCAGGGGGCCAGCGTCCGCGCCAACCCCAGCAGCAGCACCGCCCCCAGCGGGATCAGCCAGGGGCCGCCGCCCGCCAGAGCGCCCACCCCCATCAGCGCCGCCAGGGCGATCAGCACCCACCTGGGCCCGCGGGCCGGGCGGGTGCGCCAGGCGAGCACGAACGGCGCCCCAAAGGCGGGCAGCACCAGGGCGAGCGTCAACGCGAACTGTGCGGGAGAGATCATCCCGCCCCGGAACAGGGGCGGATCGTGAGGCCAAGGGGGGCAGTTCAGCGCCAGACAAGCCGGCGGCCAGAGCCCCGCCAGGAGCCACAGCACCGCCTCCAAGCCCAGCCCCGCGACGACGAAGAGCACCACGCCGTCGGCCGTCAGGGCGGAGCGCTCGCTCAGCCGGCCCCACCGGTAGGCGCCCCAGGCCCAAGCCAGATTGGCTGCCGAGGCCCCGGCCAACGCGGCCAGGCGGCTCCATTCCCCCCGCAGCAGGAGCATCAGGCTCAGGAAGCCGCACAGCAGCAGCGGCCCCTTGAGCGGCAGCGGATTGCGGCCCCGGGGAAACAGGGTGCGCAGCCACGCCACCCCCAGCAGCGTGGCCACGAGCCAGTGGCCCGGATAGACCACCGCCTCGCCCAGCTCGATGCGCACCCAGGGCGCCCCCAGCGCCAGCAGCGCCACCCAGGCCCAAGGCGACGCGGAACGGGCCCGGCGGTCGAGCATGCGCACCGTCCCGGCCGCCACCTCAGCGATCGCGGAGACCAGCCAAAAAAAGTATTGCACCGCTTCGTCGCGTTTGTTACAAAAGGGGGTTCAGGGCAGGAACGTATTCAGCCTTGCCGGAGTTGTTTGCGGCGATCCCATCTAACCGATGCCGGGTACGCTGGCATCCTTACCGCGCAGGAACGAAACGACGGGCACCTCGCGCACCGTGCGACGCGCAGGCGCTCATGTCAATGGACTGCCGGTCATCCGTGCGCGCGGGCGCGGAACGGCCGCCGAGAATTGCGGATCGAAAATATGCCGACGCTGAACCAGTTGGTGCGCAAGGGCCGCAAGAAGAAGGTCGTGAAGAAGAAGACCCCCGCCCTGCAGGGTTGCCCGCAGAAGCGCGGCGTGTGCGTGCGGGTCTTTACGACGACCCCCAAGAAGCCCAACTCCGCGTTGCGCAAGGTGGCCCGGGTGCGCCTGACCAACGGGTTCGAAGTCAACAGCTACATCCCGGGGATCGGGCACAACCTGCAGGAACACTCGGTTGTGCTGATCCGTGGGGGGCGGGTGAAGGACCTCCCGGGCGTACGCTACCACACCATTCGGGGCACCCTGGATACCGCCCCCACCGCCGACCGCCGCCAGAGCCGTTCCAAGTACGGCACCAAGCGCAGCGGCTAGGGCCGGCAGGCAGGGCGAGGAGAGCAAGATATGTCGAGAAGGCGCGCCGCGGAACCGAGGAAGATTCTCCCCGACCCGAAATACAACGACTTCGTCATCGCTAAGTTCATCAACACGCTCATGCTGAGCGGCAAGAAGAGCGTGGCGCGGCGCATCCTGTACAACGCCATGGACGTCATCGCCCAGCGCGAGGACAGCATTCCGCCGCTGGAGGTGGTCAAGATCGCCGTCGAGAACATCCGTCCCACCGTCGAGGTAAAGTCCCGGCGGGTGGGCGGCTCCACCTATCAGGTGCCCATCGAGGTGCGGCCCGAGCGCCGGCAGAGCCTGGCCCTGCGCTGGCTGATTCAGAACGCCCAGAGCCGCGGCGGCAAGGACATGGAGAACAAGCTGGCCGCCGAGTTGCTGGACGCTTACCAGAAGCGCGGCGGCGCCATGCGCAAAAAGGAAGACGTGCACCGCATGGCGGAAGCCAACCGCGCGTTCGCCCACTACCGCTGGTAGGCCACGTTGCGCCCAGCCGGAACCCAACGTGGAGACCCTCTCGGCCGTGCCGATGGCGCGGATGAGCCATTTATTTTCGATAACGCAGAACGTCAACCGCTTTCAGTCAGGAGTAGAATTACCGCCGTGCCGAGGACGACCCCCATTGCCCGTTACCGAAATATTGGGATCATGGCCCATATCGATGCGGGAAAAACCACGACTACCGAGCGGATCCTGTACTACACGGGGCGTAGCCACAAGATGGGCGAAGTGCACGAGGGC
This sequence comes from SAR324 cluster bacterium, assembly GCA_027296185.1. Taxonomy (GTDB): domain Bacteria; phylum SAR324; class SAR324; order SAR324; family JACQKK01; genus JAPUJL01. The sequence goes on from JAPUJL010000266.1 coordinate 2,530, forward strand.
GCCGCGGTCATGGACTGGATGGAGCAGGAGCAGGAGCGCGGCATCACCATCACCTCCGCCGCCACCACCTGCCAGTGGAAGGTCGACAACATCGTTCACCAGATCAATATCATCGACACCCCGGGCCACGTGGACTTCACCATCGAGGTGGAGCGCTCCCTGCGGGTGCTCGATGGGGCCATCGCCGTGTTCGACGCGGTGAGCGGCGTCGAGCCCCAGTCCGAGACGGTGTGGCGGCAGGCGGACAAGTACGGCGTGCCGCGGCTGGCCTTCGTCAACAAGATGGACCGGGTCGGCGCGAATTTTCCCCGGGTGATCGTGATGATCGAGGAGCGGCTCCACGCCCGCCCGGTGGCCGTGCAGATTCCCCTCGGCGTCGAGGACAAGTTCGCCGGGATGATCGACCTGGTGCGCATGAAAGCCATCACCTTCAAGGACGAGACCCTCGGCGCCGAGTTCGACGAGGCGGAGATTCCCGAGGATTACCGTCAGGCCGCCCAGCAGGCCCGCGAGACCCTGCTGGACGTGATCTCCCGGTCCGACGACGCTCTCACCGAAACGATCCTGGAGGGCGGAGAGCCCACCGCGCAGGCCATCCACGCCTCCATCCGCCGAGGCGCCATCGCCGGCGACTTCTGTCCGGTGCTGTGCGGCTCGGCCTTCAAGAACAAGGGGGTGCAGCAACTGCTGGACGCGGTGGTGCGCTACCTGCCCTCGCCCCTGGACGTTCCGCCGGTCTCGGGCGTTTCGCCGGAAAACGAGAAGCCGCTCACCCGGGCCACGGACGACGACGCGCCGTTGGCCGCGCTGGCGTTCAAGGTGATGACCGACCCCCACGTGGGCCAGCTGACTTTCGTCCGCGTGTACTCCGGCAAGATGAAGCAGGGCGGGATGGTCTACAATCCCGTGCGCAACAAGCGCGAGCGGGTGGGGCGCCTGGTGCGCATGCACGCGGCCAAGCGGGAGGAAGTGAAGGAATTATTCGCCGGTGATATCGCCGCGGTGATCGGGCTGTCCCAGTCCGCCACGGGCGATACCCTCTGCGACCAGAAGCAGCCCATCGTCCTGGAGCGGATCTCGTTCCCGGAACCGGTGATCGACATCGCCGTGGAACCCAAGACCAAGCTCGATTACGACAAGATGTCCGCGGCCCTGCACAAGCTGGCTCAGGAGGACCCCTCCTTCCGCGTCCGCGCGGACGAGGAGACCAAGCAGACGATCATCTCCGGCATGGGCGAGCTGCACCTGGAAATCATCGTGGACCGCCTCCGGCGGGAATTCAAGGTGGCCAGCACCGTCGGCAGGCCGCAGGTCGCCTACCGCGAGACGATTACCGTCTCCGCCCAGGCCAATACCAAGTTCGTCAAGCAGACCGGCGGCCGCGGGCAGTACGCCCACACCGTCATGGAAATCGAGCCCCTCGAGCCCGGGTCGGGCTTCGAGTTCGACAGCAAGGTTGTTGGCGGCAGCATTCCCCGCGAATATATCCCGGCCGTGGGGAAGGGTGCCCAGGAGGCCCTCACCTCCGGCGTGCTGGCGGGCTACCCCATCGTGGACGTGCGCGTGACGGTTCTGGACGGCTCGTTCCACGAGGTGGATTCCAACGAGATGGCCTTTAAGATCTGCGCCACCATGGCCGTGCGCGAGGCCGTGCGCAAGGCCAAGCCGGTGTTGCTGGAGCCGGTGATGAAAGTGGAGGTGGTCGTTCCGGCGGAATACATGGGCGAGGTCATGGGAGACCTCAACGGCCGGAGAGGGCGCATCAAGGGCATGGAAGACCGCTCCGGCGCGAAGGTCATCGATGCGGACGTGCCCCTGGCGGAAATGTTCGGCTATGCCACCGATCTGCGCTCCGCCACCCAGGGCCGCGCCACGTTCACGATGCAGTTTTCCCACTACGACAGCGTCCCGGCCGGGGTGTCCGAGACCCTGTTGGCGAAGTACGCCAGTTGATCGGAATCCGGACGCAAGCACGCCCGACCTAACCGAACCCTCGCAACCCGGAGAGGAGGAGAGAACGCGATATGGCCAAGGAAAAATTCAACCGATCCAAGCCTCACGTAAACGTCGGTACGATCGGACACGTGGACCATGGGAAAACCACCCTCACCTCAGCGATTACCAAGACGCTGGCGATGAAGGGCCTGGCCGAATTCACCGCGTTCGATCAAATCGATAAGGCCCCCGAAGAGAAGGCGCGGGGCATCACGATCGCGACCGCCCACGTGGAGTATCAGAGCGACAACCGCCACTACGCCCATGTGGATTGCCCGGGGCACGCGGACTACGTGAAGAACATGATCACCGGGGCGGCGCAGATGGATGGCGCGATCGTCGTCGTCTCCGCCGCCGACGGGCCCATGCCCCAAACGCGCGAGCACATCCTGCTCGCCCGGCAGGTGGGCGTGCCGTACATCGTGGTGTACATGAACAAGGTCGACATGGTCGACGACGAGGAGCTGCTGGAGCTGGTGGAGCTGGAAATCCGGGAGCTGCTCTCCAAGTACGATTTTCCCGGCGACGACATTCCCATCATCCGCGGCTCGGCGCTGAAGGCGCTGGAATCCGACAGCAGCGACCCAGCTGACGACGTCTATAAATCGATCCACGAGCTGATCGCCGCCTGCGACAGTTACATCCCCGTGCCCCTCCGCGACGTCGAGAAGCCCTTCCTGATGCCCGTGGAGGACGTCTTCTCCATCTCCGGGCGGGGCACCGTAGCCACGGGCCGGGTTGAGCGCGGCGTGGTGAAGGTCGGCGACACGGTGGAAATCGTGGGCATCAAGGACACCGAATCCACCGTGGTCACCGGCGTGGAGATGTTCCGCAAGCTCCTGGACGAAGGCCGCGCCGGCGATAACATCGGCGTGCTGCTCCGGGGCATCAAGCGGGAGGAGATCGAGCGGGGCCAGGTATTGGCCAAACCGGGATCCATCACGCCCCACACCAGTTTCAAGGGGCAGGTGTATATCCTCACCAAGGAGGAAGGGGGGCGGCACACGCCTTTCTTCAACAACTATCGGCCCCAGTTCTACTTCCGCACCACGGACGTGACCGGCGTGGTGGTACTGCCGGAAGGCATCGAGATGGTGATGCCGGGCGACAACGTCGCCATCACCGTGGAGTTGATCACGCCCATCGCCCTGGAACCGGAGTTGCGCTTCGCCATCCGCGAAGGGGGCCGCACCGTCGGCTCGGGCGTGGTTTCGGAAGTGACCAAGTAACGGCGGCCGGGGAAGCGGGCGCACGAGGAGTGCCCGGCAACCACGGCCTCACAGCGCAGGACGGAGGACATGCAGCAAAAAATCAAGGTCCGCTTCAAGGCCTACGATTACAAATTGCTGGACACGACGGTGCAGGAAATCGTCAACGCCGTGAAGCGCACGGGCGCGGAGATCGACGGACCCATTCCGCTGCCCACGCAGAAAACGATCATCACCGTCCTGCGGTCGCCCCACGGCGATAAGAAATCCCGGGAGCAGTTCGAGACCCGCACCCACAAGCGGCTGATGTATATTATCGAGCCCTCGCCGCAGACCATGGACGCCCTGATGAAGCTGGACATCTCCGCGGGCGTGGACATCGTCATGAAACAGGCCTGAACGGTGCAGGAAACCCATCGGTTTTAGACGGAACGGTCATGGCAAAGTTGGACGTCATCAACATGGACCAGAGCAAGGCAGCGCCGCTGGAAATCAGCGACGGCCTCGCCGAGGCGCCCTACCACCCCTACTTGGTGCGGGATGCCGTGGTCTATCAGATGGCCAAGGCGCGCCAGGGCACTCACTCGGCCAAGAAGCGGGCGGCGCTCAGGGGCAGCAAGGGCAAGCTGTTCCGGCAGAAAGGCACCGGCCGCGCCCGGGCGGGCAGCGCCAAGGCGCCCCATCGACGCCACGGCGCGGTGGTGCACGGCCCCCACCCGCGGGACCATGCCATCGACATGAACAAGAAGGCCCGCAAGGCGGCGTTGCGCTCGGCCCTGGCGGAACGCATCCGGCAGAACCAGCTCGTCGTGCTGGATTCCCTGGAGCCGGAGACCGCCAAGACCAAGGATCTGGCCGCCTGGCTGGCCAAGCTGGAGGCGCCGCAGGCTCTGATCGTGGTGGCGGAAGCCCCGGAGAACCTCCAGCGGGCGGTGCGCAATTTGCCCACCGTGGAGATGGTGCATCACTCGCAACTGAACGTGTACAACCTGCTGCGCTACCCCAAGATCCTGTTGACCCGGCAGGCGTTCGAGCAGGTACAGGAGCGCATCTCGGCATGAACCTGAAGCTCCTCAAACACCCGATCCTCACGGAGAAATCCGTGCGCCAGAAGGACGAGCAGAACAAGGTGACCTTTCTGGTCGATCCCAAGGCAAACAAGCCCGAGATCAAGAAAATCGTCGAGCGACTGTTCAAGGTCACCGTGCTGGACATCCGCACCGCGCGCATGAAGGGCAAAATGAAGCGTGTGGGGCGCCACGTGGGCAAGCAGCCCGACTGGAAAAAGGCGATCCTTACCCTCAAGGAGGGCGATCGCATCGAATACTTCGAGGGCGCCTAAGGCGCCGAAATGACGCGGGCGCCAGCGGCGCCCGGAAATCCGAGGCCGCCTAGGGCGGCCCGGCGGAAATCGAACCATGGCCATCCGTAGGTACAAGCCCACTTCCCCCGGCCGACGCGGCATGAGCGTGGCGAGCTTCGACGAGCTCACCACCTCGAAGCCGGAGCGTTCGCTCCTGGCGCCGCTGAAGAAGACGGGCGGCCGGAACAACCAGGGCCGCATCTCGGTGCGTCACCGGGGCGGCGGCCACAAGCGGCGGTATCGGATCATCGATTTCAGGCGGAACAAGCTGGACGTGCCGGGGCGGGTGGCCACCATCGAATACGACCCCAACCGCAGCGCCCGTATCTCGTTGATCGTCTACAGCGACGGCGAGAAGCGCTACATCATCACCCCCGAGGGACTGAAGGTGGGCGACACGGTGGTCTCGGCCGAGCGGGCGGAAATCCGCGTCGGCAATGCCCTGCCCCTGCAGAACATTCCCGTGGGCACCATCGTTCATTGCGTGGAATTGAAGCCGGGCAAGGGGGCCCAACTCTCCCGCAGCGCGGGCACGTCGGTGCAGCTGGCGGCCAAGGAAGGCGGTTACGCCCAGCTCAAGCTGCGCTCCGGAGAATTGCGGCTGGTACGGAAGGAATGCCTGGCTACCATCGGCACGGTGGGCAACTCGGACCACGCCAACATCAACCTGGGCAAGGCCGGCCGGCGGCGCTGGCTGGGCATCCGCCCCACGGTGCGCGGCGTGGCCATGAACCCCATCGACCATCCCCACGGCGGCGGCGAGGGCAAGAGCTCCGGCGGGCGTCATCCGGTCTCGCCCTGGGGTGTTCCGACCAAGGGGTACCGCACGCGCAACAACAAGCGCACCGACCGCTTGCGCATCCGCCGCCGGAAGTAGCCCGAGGATTCGGAGGAGATAAGGTGCCCAGATCGCTGAAAAAAGGCCCATGGGTCGACGATCACATCCTGAAGAAGGCGCGCCAGGCCAAGGAGACCGACGACCGGCGGCTGATCCGCACCTGGTCCCGGCGCTCGGTGGTGTTGCCGGAATTCGTCGGGCTGAACATCGCCGTGCACAACGGCAACAAGTTCATCCCCGTGTTCATCACGGAAAACATGGTCGGTCACAAGCTGGGTGAGTTCGCCCCCACCCGCACCTTTCGCCGGCACACCTCGAAGACCGACAAGCGCGTCGTGCGGCGCTAGGGCGATCAGGGAGCGCCAGGAACCAGCGATGGCTAAGGCAAGCGTCAGCAAAATCCGCATTTCTCCGCGCAAGGCGCGGTTGGTGGTGGACATGATCCGCGGCAAGAACGTGGTGCAGGCGCTGGGCATCCTCGACAACACCAACAAGAAGGCCGCCCCGATCGTCAAGAACCTGCTCAAATCGGCCATTGCGAACGCCGAACAGCAGGACCAGGACATCGACGTGGACGCGCTGACGGTGAAGGAAGTCTACGTGGACATGGGGCCGACGCTCATGCGCTTCCGGCCGCGGGCCATGGGCCGGGCCGGGCGCATCCGCAAGCGCTCGAGCCGCATCACGCTGGCGGTGAACTGAACGGCCCCCAGGGCCGTTGACAATCGAACGGCGGCCGCGATCCGCCGCACACGGAGAACACCGTGGGACAGAAAGTCATTCCGATCGGGATGCGGTTGGGCATCAACCGCACCTGGAACAGCAAGTGGTACGCGGAAAAGCGCATCTACGCGGACCAACTCGAGCAAGATCTGCGCATCCAGCAGCACATCAAGACCTCGCTCAAGCACGCTGGCATTTCCCTGGTCGAGGTGGAACGCTCCGCGCAGAAGATGAAGGTCACCATCCACTCCTCCCGCCCCGGCATTATCATCGGGCGGCGCGGCGAGGCGGCCGACGCCCTCAAGGACGAGTTGCAACGGCGCACCGGCCGCGAGGTCAGCGTGAACATCAAGGAGGTCAAGCGTCCCGAGATCGATGCACAGCTGGTGGCGCAGAACGTGGCCACCCAGCTGGAGCGGCGCATCGCCTTCCGCCGTGCCATCAAACGCACCCTGGCCGCGGCCATGCGCCTGAACATCCAGGGCTGCAAGATCATGGTGGCGGGGCGCCTCAACGGCACCGAGATGTCCCGCTCGGAATGGGTGCGGGAAGGGCGCGTGCCGTTGCACACCCTGCGCGCCGAGATCGATTACGGCATAGCGGAGGCCAAGACCACCTACGGCATCATCGGCGTGAAGGTCTGGGTCTACAAAGGCGAGGATTACAACCAGCCCCGGCCCCTGGGCCGGCGCCGCGCCTCTTAGGCACCGGGAGCGATCATGCTACAGCCCAAACGCACCAAGTTCCGCAAGCGCATGAAAGGCCGCAACCGCGGCAATGCCAACCGCGGCAACAAGCTCCATTTCGGCTCGATCGGCCTCCAGGCCGTGGAGCGGGGTTTCATGTCCGCGCGGCAGATCGAGGCCAGCCGCCGCACGATCGCCCGCGAAGTGAAACGGAAAGGCAAGATTTGGATCTGCGTGTTTCCGCACAAGCCCATCACCAAGCGGGCCGCCGAGGTGCGCATGGGCGGGGGCAAGGGCGCCGTGGACAGTTGGGTCAGCGTGATCAAGCCGGGCCGCATCCTGTTCGAGATGGACGGCGTGGAAGACGAGATCGCATCGGAGGCCTTGCGGCTGGCCTCCCACAAGCTGCCCTTCCGCACCACCGTCGTGCGGCGGGTGGCCTGAGTCATGAAGAGCCCTGAACCATGAAGAGCACCGAAATGCGCGCCCTGGGAGTGGAAGAACTACTCTCCCGCGTCGGCGAATGGGAAGAGCAGGTGTTCCGCTACCGCTGCGAGCAGAAGACCGGACAATTGGAGAACACCAATCTGATTCGCAGCACGCGGCAAGACATTGCCCGGGCCAAGACAATTATGCGCGAGAAGGAGCATGCCGGAAGCCAGCCCTAAGGCCGCCACGCCCAGGTCCCAGCGCAAGGTGCGCAAGGGCGTGGTGGTGAGCAACGGAATGGACCAGTCGATCGTCGTGCGCATCGAGCGCACGGTGATGCACCCTCTCTATAAAAAGGTGATCCGCCGGGCGAAGAAGTTCATGGCCCACGACGCGGAGAACGCCTGCAACGTGGGCGACGTGGTGCGGATCATGGAATGCCGCCCCTTGAGCCGGCGCAAACGGTGGCGGCTGATAGAGATCGTTTCCCGCGCCGCAACGTAGGCGGCGGAGTGGATCGCTGAAACAAGCCGCACCGGAGGTGGCGCGGCGCTGAACCCGGAGCCCGCAAAAATTGGGCTCGCCCGAATCGAGGATGCAACCCCATGATCCAGATGCAAACCATGCTTCGCGTCGCGGACAATACCGGCGCCAAGAAGCTGATGTGCATCAAGGTGCTCGGGGGCTCCAAGCGGCGCTATGCCTCCATCGGGGATGTGGTCGTGGCGTCGGTAAAGGAGGCGATCCCCAACAGCCGCATCCGCACCGGCGAGATCGTGCGGGCGGTGATCGTGCGCACCTCCAAGGAAATCGGGCGGCCGGACGGCACGTACATCAAGTTCGACGAGAACGCCGCGGTATTGATCGACTCCCGCAAGGAGCCGATCGGCACGCGCATCTTCGGGCCCGTGGCCCGTGAGCTGCGCGCCCGGCAATACATCAAGATCGTTTCCCTGGCTCCCGAGGTGCTCTAAGCGCCCGACCGAAGAGCGGCCGGAGGAACCCGGCCCGGAGCAGGGACGGAAGAATGAGTAGAAAAGTGGCACAGGCAACGATTCAGAGACCCGGCCAAGGCCAGGCCCGGAGCAGGGCAGAGACGGTGCGACCCCAATGAAGGCAGCCGCGAAGACGAACCCGCCCAAGTTCCGCATCAAGAAGGACGACCAGGTGCAGGTGATTGCGGGCAAGGCCAAGGGCGAAATGGGCCCCGTGCTGCGGGTCGACGCCGAGCGCCGCCGGGTCTACGTGAAGGGCTTGAACCTTCAGCAACGCCACACCAAGCCGCGCCGGGCGGGAGAGAAAGGCGGGATCATCCCCATGGAAGGGCCGCTGCACATTTCCAATGTCCTGCTCTACTGCTCCAACTGCAAGCGGGGTGTTCGCACCCGCCTGAAGGTGGTGCAAAAGCGGGTCAAGAACCGCATTTGCGTCAAGTGCGGCGAAACCATCAGTTAAGCGCGGAACCATGTCCAGGCTTCAGGAAAAATACAAAAACGAGATCGTGTCCACGCTCTTGAAGGAGTTCGCCTACAAGAGCGTGATGCAGGTGCCCCACCTGGACAAGATCACGGTCAACGTGGGTGTGGGCGAGGCGGTGGCCAATCCCAAGGCGCTGGAGGCCGTCGTGATGGAAATCACGAAGGTCACCGGGCAAAAGCCGGTCATCACCAAGGCCAAGAAGTCGATTGCCGCCTTCAAGCTGCGCACCGGCATGGAGATCGGCGTCATGACCACCTTGCGCGGCGCGCACATGTGGAACTTCCTGGACCGCCTGATTTCCGTTGCCCTGCCCCGGGTGCGGGACTTCCGCGGGTTGCCGCGGCGCGGGTTCGACGGCCACGGCAATTATTCCCTGGGGGTGCGGGAGCAGATCATCTTCCCGGAGATCAGCTTCGACGATATCGACAAAATCCGGGGCATGAACATCACCATGACCACCAGCGCCAAAAACGACGAGGAAGCACTGCGGATGTTGGAGTTGGTCGGCGTGCCGTTCCGCCGGAACTGACCCGGCGCGCCACGAGCGAGGAACCATGGCCAAGAAAAGCATGATCGCCAAAGCCAAGCGCCGAGCGAAGTTCAAGGTGCAGGCTTACAACCGCTGCCGCTTCTGCGGGCGGCCCCGCAGTTACATCCGCAAGTTCGCCATGTGCCGCATCTGCTTCCGGATGCGGGCGCTGATGGGAGAACTGCCCGGCGTTACCAAGGCCAGTTGGTGACCGGGGCCCGTTAATGATCCGAGACCGGAGGAGGAACGCCGACCGATGTCCATGAGCGATCCCGTCGCTGACCTGCTGACGCGCATCCGCAACGCGACGATGCGGAAACACCCGCACACCGAGTGCCCGGCCAGCCTGCTCAAGGCCGAGGTGGTGCGGGTGCTGAAGAGCGAGGGGTTCATCCTGGACTGGAACGCCGGGGCCGATGCGGCGGGCAAGCCGGCGCTGACCATCGAGTTGAAGTACGACGATCAGGGCAGCAGCACCATCCGCGGAATCAAGCGGATCAGCCGCCCCGGGCTGCGGAGGTACACCGGTTACCGGGAGTTGACGACGGTGCTCAACGGGCAAGGGATCGCCATCGTGTCCACCTCGAGCGGGTTGCTGACCGATCGCGAATGCCGCGAACGAAAGGTGGGCGGCGAGGTGCTCTGTCATGTGTGGTAGCGCCGTGAACTTTCAAGAGCGGCGGGGAAGCTAGGCCGTCATGTCGAGAATCGGAAAACGGCCCATCGAAGTGCCCGGCAACGTGAAGGTCGAGTTCAAGGAGCGCAGCCTGAGCTGCTCGGGTCCCAAGGGCGAGCTGCGGTTCGACTTGCATGAACTGGTGGATCTGGAGATCGCCGACGGCATCATCCGGGTGCAGGCGGACTTTCTCAACAACGCCCGGGCCAAGGCGATGATGGGGACCACCCAGGCGGTCATCCAGAATATGATCACGGGCGTCTCCGAGGGGTTCACGCGCCGGCTTCAACTGAACGGCGTGGGCTACCGGGCGGCGGCCTCCGGCGACGGGCTGGAGCTCAGCCTTGGATTTTCCAAACCGGTGCAGTTTCCTCTGCCCAAGGGCGTGGCGGCGGAAGTGGAGAACAACACGGTGATCACCCTGAACAGTCACGACAAGGTCTTGCTCGGTCAAACCTGCGCGCGAATCCGGGCTTTGCGACCGCCGGAGCCCTACCAGGGCAAAGGCGTGCGCTACGAGGGCGAGCGGGTGCGCCGCAAGGCCGGCAAAGGCGGGAAGAAATAAGCCATGACTGCCGTAAAATCCCGTTCGGCGCGGCGGCAAATGCGCCATGCGCGCTTGCGCAAACGGTTCTCGGGCAGCGCGGAGCGCCCGCGGCTGGCGGTGTTCCGTTCGGCGCGGCACATGTACGCTCAGGCCATCGACGACGAGACAGGCCGCACCCTGGCCTCCGCCTCGACGCAGGACAAGGAAATCAAGTCCACGCTGAAATCCTTCGCGGGCAACCGGGATTCGGCGGGCAAAGTGGGCAAGGCCATCGCCGAACGGCTGGCGACACTGGGCGTGAAGCAGGTGGTGTTCGACCGCGGGGGCAACCGCTATCTGGGCCGCATCAAGGCCCTGGCCGATGCCGCCCGCGAAGGCGGACTGACGTTTTAGGCGGCACGGCCACGGGCGAACGGGTTGGACTGGATCGATATCATTTGAGGAGAACGCTTGAGCGAGCGTGTCGGAGAGCGGACGGAGCTGATCGAAAAGGTCATCAAGGTCAACCGGGTGGCCAAGGTCGTCAAGGGCGGCCGGCGCTTCAGCTTCAACGCGCTGGTGGTCGTCGGCGACGGCAAGGGCCGCGTGGGTTACGGCCTGGGCAAGGCCAACGAAGTCACTGAGGCGGTGCGCAAGGGCATCGACCGCGCCACCAAGAACATGAAACCCGTCGTGATCGAGGGCCGGACCATTCCCTACGGTGTCGTGGGCCGGTTCGGGGCCAGCCGGCTCGTGATGAAACCCGGCGAGGAGGGCAGGGGCGTCGTCGCCGCGGGGCCGGTACGCGCCGTGTTCGAGTGCGCGGGCGTGCACGATATCAGCGCCAAGCGGCTGGGCTCCTCCAATCCTCACAATCTGATCAAGGCCGCGCTGGACGGGTTGTACCAGCTCAAGACGTTCGAGGAAGTGGCGCTGGGGCGCGGAATCCCCGTTGAGCGCCTGCGGGCGGCCCAAGGCGCCTAGGTTCGGTCATGGCCAAGAAGAAGCTCAAAGTCACCCTGGTGAAAAGCCTCATCGGCCGACTGCCCAGACAGCGGGAGTGCCTGCGCGGATTGGGTCTGAAGCGCATCAACGCCGAGCGGGAATTGCCCGACACACCCGAGGTGCGCGGCATGATCTTCAAGGTGCAGCACCTCGTTACGGTCGATCCGCCCACACCGCCGAAATCCAAGGGGTAACGCGCCATGTATCTGCACAGTCTGGAAACGCCGCCCGGCGCGCTTAAAAAACGCAAACGCAAAGGCCGCGGCCCGGGCAGCAACCTGGGCAAAACGGCCGGCCGCGGCCAGAAGGGCCAACGGGCGCGGGGCACCGTGGCGCGCGGGTTCGAGGGTGGCCAGACCCCCCTGCGGCGGCGGCTGCCCCGGCGGGGCTTCAAGAATCCGTTCAAGGAGGTCTTCGCGATCGTGAACCTGGGCGGCCTGGCCCGGAGCGCGGCCCTGGCGGAACTCAACGAGATCGACCCGCAGGTGCTGGTCGAGCGGCGGGTAGTGCGCAGGTCCGGGCTGAAAATCAAGGTGCTCGGCGAGGGCGAGATCGGCCGCGCCGTGACCGTGAAGGCCCACAAGTTCAGCAAGTCCGCCGTGGAAAAAATCGAGGCCGCCGGCGGCCAGGCCATCGTCATCGAAGGCTAGGGAGCGATGCTCAGCACATTCCAGAACGCCTTCAAGATCGAGGAGCTGCGGAACCGCATCATCTTCACGCTGTTGATGCTGATCGTGTTCCGCATCGGGGCGCACATCCCCACGCCCGGAATCGACAGCCAGGCGCTCTCGGCGTTTTTCGCCGCCCAGGCGGGGACGATCCTCTCGTTCTTCGACATGTTCTCCGGTGGCGCCCTGCAGCGGCTGACGGTCTTCGCCCTGGGCATCATGCCTTACATCAGCGCGTCGATCATCATCCAGCTGCTGACGGTGGTCTTCCCCTACCTCGAGCGGCTGAGCCGCGAGGGCGAGGCGGGGCGGAAGAAGATCACCATGTACACCCGTTACGGCACCATCGGCCTGAGCGTGATCCAGGGCTTCGGCATCGCCGTGGGGCTGCAGACCATGTCCGCTCCGGACGGCGCGCCACTGGTGTTGGCGACCGTGAATCCGTGGGGCTTCCGGCTGTTGACGATGATCACCCTCACCGCGGGGACGGCCTTCCTGATGTGGGTGGGCGAGCAGATCAGCGAGCGGGGCATCGGCAACGGCATCTCGCTGATCATCTTCGCCGGCATCGTCACGGACATCCCCTCCGCCTCGATCAACTCGGTGCGGCTGGTGCAGGCGGGACAACTGAGCCTGCTCGCGGTGGCGGCGGTGGCGGTCATCATGGTTACCGTGATCTTCTTGGTCATTTTCATGGAGACCTCGAACCGCAAGATCCCGGTCCAGTACGCCAAGCGCACCCAAGGCAACCGCGTCTATGGCGGGCAAAGCTCACACCTGCCGTTAAAGATCAATTCCGCGGGGGTGATCCCGCCGATCTTCGCCTCGTCGATTCTCGCCTTTCCGGCGACCATCGCGGGCTTCATCAATCTTCCTTTCTTTCAGTGGATCGCCCAGCACCTCGCACCCACGCAATTTCTGTACAACACGGTTTACGTGATGCTGATCTTCTTCTTCTGCTTCTTCTACACGGCGATCCAGTTCAATCCGATCAAGATCGCCGACGAGATGAAGAAGTTCGGCGGGTACATTCCGGGCATCCGCCCGGGCAAGAAAACGGCGGAATACATCAACCAGGTGTTGACCCGGATCACCTTCGGTGGAGCGATCTATCTGTCCGCCGTGTGTGTGCTGCCGGCGATAATGTACGGGTACCTGAACATACCCTTCCAGTTCGGCGGCACGGCGCTGCTGATCGTGGTGGGCGTCGGCCTGGACACCGTGCGGCAGATCGAGGCGTTTCTGCTCAACCGCAACTACGACGGGTTCATGCGAAAGAGCAAGCGGCGCACCGGAGCCCGCACCCTGAGGCTATGAGGGCGATTTTTCTGGGACCGCCCGGGGCCGGCAAAGGCACACAGGCGAAGCGTGCCCGGGACCTGTTTTCGATACCGCAACTGTCCACCGGGGATTTGCTGCGGCAGGCGGTGAAGGAGGAGAGCGAACTCGGGCTGAAGGCCAAGGGGTACATGGAGGCGGGTCACCTGGTTCCGGACGAGATGGTGATCGCCCTGATCGTGGAGCGCATGCAGCAACCCGATTGCGCGGACGGATTCATCCTGGATGGCTTCCCCCGCACCGAGGCGCAGGCGGTAGCCCTGGAGCGGGAGTTGGAAGAGCGCGGAACGCCCATCGAGGCGGTGATTAACTTCCGGGTCGATCCGGAGCGGTTGGTCGAACGATTGGTGGGACGGCGCATCTGCCCCAACGGGCACGGCGAGTATCACGTGCGGTTTCATCCGCCCAGGGCCGAGGGGCGCTGCGATGTTTGCGGCGCGGAACTGGTCCACCGGCCGGACGATCACGAGGATCAGATCCGCACCCGCATGCGCGCCTATGACCAGGACACCGCGCCGCTGATTGCCTTTTACGAATCGCGCGGGGTGCTGCACGACATCGGCGCCGACGGAGACATGGACGGAATCGCGCGGCGGGTGGAATCCGCGCTGAAAAGCGTCAGCTAGCCCAGTTGGGCCTGGCTCCGGCGACCGAAAGGCCGCCGGCAGAGCGTCAACGTATACAAGGAGAGCGGGTGGCAAAAGAGGCGAGCATCGAGGTCGAAGGCACCGTGGTGGAATCCCTGCCCAACGCGATGTTCCGCGTTGAGTTGACGAATGGTCACAAGATCCTGGCTCATATTTCGGGCAAGATGCGCATGCACTACATTCGAATTTTGCCCGGGGACAAGGTCAGCGTCGAAATGTCTCCCTACGATCTCACCCGGGGCCGAATTACCTACCGGGCCAAGTGAGCCACCCCCGCCACCCCCAACGTCTATCCGGAGCCGTGAGATGAAAGTCCGCTCTTCAGTGCGCAAGATTTGCGAAAAATGCAAGATCATCCGCCGCAAAGGCGTGGTGCGGGTAATTTGCGAAACGCCCAAGCACAAGCAACGGCAAGGCTAACCTCGAGCACGGAGCATCGTCGTGACGCGAATCGCTGGAGTCGACCTGCCCAACAAGCGCGCCGTGGTGGCGTTGACCTATATCTTTGGGATCGGGCGCACCACCTCCGCCAAGATTTTGGCCAAGGCGGGTGTGGACGAGAGCCTCCGCATGGACAACGTGGACGAGCACCAGATTACCGCGATTCGCGAGGTGATCGAGAACGAATACAAAATCGAAGGAGAGTTGCGGGGGGAAGTCAATCTCAACATCAAGCGCCTGATGGATCTCGGGAACTACCGCGGCCTGCGCCACCGGCGCGGTCTGCCGGTCCGAGGGCAGCGCACCAAGACCAACGCCCGCACCCGCAAGGGGCCGCGGCGGATATTCGGCAAGAAGTCCAAAAGCGCTTGAACGTCCCGAACGCTCCGGCGACCGGTGGCCCCCAGGGCGCCGCTGACCGGGGCGGCTAACCGTTACATCGAGTGATTCCATGGCAAGAGCGAGACGATCGTCCGGGAAGAAGCGGGAAAAGAAGAACATCCCGTCGGGGGTGTGCCACATCCTGGCGACCTTCAACAACACGATCATCAACGTGACCGATCCCCAGGGCAACACCATCGCCTGGTCCAGCACCGGGGTGCAAGGCTTCAAGGGCTCCCGTAAAAGCACACCCTTCGCCGCCAAGACAGCGACCGAGGACGCCATGCGCAAAGCCAAAGAGCACGGGGTGCGGCAACTGGAAGTCGAGCTGAAAGGGCCGGGCTCCGGGCGCGAAGCGGCGTTGCGCGCCATTGCGGCCGAGGGGATCAAGATCACCACCATCCGGGACGTGACACCCATTCCGCACAATGGATGCCGGCCGCCCAAGCAGCGGCGTATCTAGCGGGTAACGGTCCAGCCGCTCTCCGCCGCATGGGCGGTGGGGATGCGCAACCCGATTTCAGCCAGAGGGAGAACCAACTTGGCCCGATATCTCGGTTCGGTTTGCAGACAGTGCAGACGGGAAGGCCTGAAGCTGTTCCTGAAGGGCGACCGCTGCTTTACCGACAAGTGCGCCATCGAAAAGCGGGCGTACCCGCCCGGACAGCACGGCACGTCCTTCCGGCAGAAGCAGTCGGAATACGGCACGCAGTTGCGCGAAAAGCAGAAGGTGAAACGCATCTACGGGATGCTGGAAAAGCAATTCCGCCGCCTGGTGGGCGAGGCGGCCCGGCGCAAGGGACCGACAGGCGAGAATCTGTTGCTGCTCCTGGAAAAGCGGCTCGATAACGTCGTCTACCGCATGGGCTTCGCCTCCTCCCGCGCCGAGGCGCGGCAGGTCGTGCGGCACGGTCATATTCGGCTCAACGGCAAGAAAGCGGACATCCCCTCCATGCAGGTGCGGTTGAACGACGAGATCAGCGTGCGGGAAAAGAGCCGCAAGCATCCCCATATCGTTGCCGCGATCGAGGCGGCCCGGCGCAAGGGCACCATGAGCTGGGTGGAGGTGGACTCCAACAAATTTACCGGCAAGGTCATGGGCGATCCAAAACGGGAAGATCTGACGTTACCGATTCAGGAACAGCTGATTGTGGAACACTATTCGCGCTAACGCCTAGGAGAATGAGGGCAATGTACACCAGAAATTGGGAAGCGCTGCAACGACCGAAACGAGTCGATCTGGATTCGGCTTCAAGTTCTCCCACGTACGGAAAATTTACTATCGAACCCCTGGAAAAGGGATTTGGCGTCACCATCGGTCATGCCCTGCGGCGGGTGCTGCTGTCCTCGCTGCAGGGGTGCGCCGTCGTGGCCACGAAAATCGAAGGAGTCTCCCACGAATTCGAGGGGATCAGCGGAGTGCACGAGGATGCGCTCCAGATCTGCCTCAACCTGAAGGCGCTGCAGATCAACCAGTTGGTCGAAGGCGTCCACGAGTTGGAGCTCGTGGGCGAGGGGCCTTGCCAACTGAAGGGCGGCGACATCGTCACCGGCGGCAAGGTGGAGGTGCTGAACCCGAACCTGGTCGTCGCCACGCTGGACGAGGGGGCGACCCTGGAGATGCGCCTCTACGTGGTCTTGAGCAAGGGCTACGTCTCCGCCGAGGAAAACCAGGTCCACGACCTGCCGGTGGACGTGATCTTCCTCGATTCGGTGCACACGCCGATCAAGCGGATCAATTACGAGGTGCAGAACGCCCGCGTCGGACAGCGCTCGGATTACGACAAGCTGGTCTTCGAGATCTGGACCAACGGCGCTGTGGCGCCGCGGGATTCGCTGGCCTACGCCGCGAAGATCATCAAGGAGTACATGACGACCTTCGTCAATTTCGATGAAGAGGAAACCGCCGCCGAATCGGCGGCCTTTGGGGAACAGACGGATTACAACGAGAACCTCTACCGCCCCGTGAGCGAGCTGGAACTTTCCGTTCGCTCCATCAATTGCCTTCAGAGCGCCAAGATCGAAACCATCGGCGAGCTGGTGCAAAAGACCGAGGCGGAGATGCTCAAGACCAAGAATTTCGGGCGCAAGTCGCTCAACGAGATCAAGCACATCCTGTCCTCGATGGGGTTGAG
>JAPUJL010000267.1 GCA_027296185.1 SAR324 cluster bacterium
GTCTATCCTCCGGATCCACGGCCGTCCCCAACGGCGGTGCGATTTCGTGCGGGCCGCCCCTGGCACCGAAAGGCTCCCGCAGGAGCCGTGGCTCGCGCCATGGGGCCCACCCCTGCAAGGGGTTCAGGGCTCGTTGGCCGGCCGCCGGGTTCCGGGGCCATCGCGGGCGCCGCCGCCCACCGGCCAGGTTTCCGCAGCCGGCTCGATGCGGGCCCGGTCAGCATGGCGCATGGCGGTGACGAATTGCAACAACCGCCCGTAGGTGGCTTCTTTCCCGGCTTCCAGTTCCGCCACCGCGGCCTGGGCCTCGGCGGGCTCCAGCGCCCGCTGCCGGAACCGGGGCAACATTTGTTGCATGCGCCGGACGATCCCTTCGTATGAACGGTAAGCGTCGAGAAAACGTTCCTCTAGGAACAGGCCTACAAAGCGCCGGAAGGACTCCTCGTCCGCCTGAGGGTGCCGGATCACGAACCGCGCCGCCAGCGCTTCCGCCCGTTCGTCGAACAGCCCGTAGAATTCCCCCAGCAGCTCCGGCTCGCCAGTCATCAGCAGGTGATCGAAGAACATCTCCGTGAGCACATGGGCGGGGAAGAACCGTTTCAGCCCCGGGCCGCCGCCGGCCTGGCGGAGGGCCTCGCCGACCCGGGCCGCGGTATCGGTGAAGAGCGGGTCCCGGTGAAAGCGGCTGTCCACCCAGAAGTGGTACCGCACGCCTTTCAGCAGCCCCGTCATTCGCGGATCGGATTCCGCACCGCGCTCCCAGGCCCGGGTCAGGGGCAGCAGCCGCACCTTGCGCCGGTAGAGCGGCACCAGGTCGCCCAATATCGAACCCAGTTGTTCCGGCGGGGTGAGGTGCCGTGCGCAGACGTAGTGGCCGAGCAGATTCATCGGGCGATTCGGTTCGATGTTTCCCGGCCGATGACCGGGCGGGCGGGCGTGGCACGATTGAATGGGGGCGGAGGGATGACGTTTCCCACGGGAGCCCTTATGGTCCTAGATGCCCCGCCCGATGGAAAGCGGCCCGCCACCGATCTCCGGAGGCTCCAGGCGGGGGGGCGGACGGACGGGACGATTTCCCCAAGCGCCCGCGCTCCCTGCTTCCCTTAACTCCTCGGCTCAGCCTCCATGCGCATCGAGTCCTTCATCGGCCTTCACTTCCTGCGATCGGCACGCCAGGACCGCTCTCTCTCCTTTATTACGTGGGTCTCGATGGTGGGGGTAATGCTGGGCGTGACGGCGTTGATCGTCACCATCTCGGTGATGAACGGCTTCCGGGAGAACCTGTTCAAGGCCGTCACCGGCACCCAGGCCCATGCCCGGGTCACCCCGGACGACGGGCTCCTGGTCGGAACAGCCCGGGAAGAGCTGGAAGCCCGGCTCGAGGCGTACCCCGGCGTGGTGGCCGTGGCCCCGTACTTCTCGCGCCAGGTGTTCCTCCGGGCCGGGGAGGACTTCCGGGCGGCGATCCTGCGGGGCATCGATCCGGCGCGGGAGCGGGAGGTCACCGCCATCGAGCAGTTCCTGCGCACGAGCAGCACCTACTTCGTCGGCGAGGAGCCGCCCGCATCCGATCCCCCGGCGGTGCTGACCGGCCTGATCTCCGCCGAAGGCCGCGCCACGATCGTCTTGGGCGCGCCCCTGGCCCGGGCGCTGGTGCTGGACGTGGGCGACCTGGTGGATATCGTGTCACCCGTCCAGCGCATCACGCCCATCGGCAAGGTGCCCCTGATCAAGCGCGCCCGCATCGCGGCGGTGTTCGAGACCGGCATCGGCGGCACCGACGACGTGCTGGCCTACGTCCACGTCGATCTGGCGCGAAAGCTCTACCGCCTCACGGAAGGCGTGGACAGCCTGGTGCTGCGCATGGCGGATCCCGAGGCGGTCGACGCGGCGGAGCTGGAGCGGGCGCTGCCCGGCTACACGGTGCGCACCTGGATGGACGAGAACCGCAACGTGTTCCAGGTGATGAAGCTGGAAAAGCTGGGGCTGTTCCTCATTCTCACCCTGATCATCGTCGTGGCCTTCTTCAACATCGTCAGCTCCCTGGTGATGCTGGTGATGGAAAAAACCAAGGGCATCGCCATCCTGAAAACCCTCGGCGCCACGGACGGCATGATCCGGCGGGTGTTCTTCATGCAGGGCTTCTGGATAGGCACGGTAGGCACGGTGGCCGGGCTGTCGCTGGGGCTCGGGGCCTGCTGGGCGCTCGCCACCTTCGACTTGATCCGCCTCCCGCCCGGGGTCTATCCGGCCTCCACCCACCTCCCCATCCGGGTCGAAATCTCCGACCTGCTCCTGATCGCTGCCTCCTCCTTCATCATCTGCATCCTGGTCACCCTCTACCCCGCCACCCGTGCCGCCAAAATCGATCCCGTGCACAATTTGCGGAACGAGTAAATCCCATCTATATTAATTTAAGACCGCGTTAACCTTTGGACACTGATCATGATTACCGAAATCTTTGTGGATGGATACCGTTCGCTTCGTGATTTCCGAATGTCGCTAAATTCCGGATTAAACATTTTGGTCGGACCCAACGGGGCCGGAAAAACCAACATCATTTCATTTCTTGAATTCATCTCAAT
>JAPUJL010000268.1 GCA_027296185.1 SAR324 cluster bacterium
CCGCGATCTTTGCGCCGCGGCCGCATCGGAATTCCGGCACTTTGGATCGTGCCGCCTCCCAACGGAATCCGCAAGGGGCGCCGCAGCGCGCCGCGCCTACTGGAACCTCATCCACGAACAGGAAATCGTCCGTGACCGCGCGCATTCTATCCGGCAAGGAACTCACCGCCACTCTCGAGACGGAGATGCGCGGGGAGGCCGAACGGCTCGAGGCGGCGGGCTCGCCCCCGTGCCTGGCCGTGGTGCTGGTGGGCGCGGACCCCGCCTCGCACACCTACGTGCGGAACAAGATCAAGGCGGCGGAACGGGTGGGCATCGCCTCGGTGGACAAGTTCCTGCCGGACTCGACGACCCAGAAAGAGCTGGAGGGGGTGATCGCGGAGCTTAACGCCGATCCGGCGGTACACGGCATTCTCTGCCAACTGCCCCTGCCCAAGGGGCTGGACGCCGAGCGGATCACCCGGCTGATCGACCCGGCCAAGGACGTGGACTGCTTCCATCCGTCCAACGTGGGGCTGCTGGCCATGGGCACGCCGCGCTTCCTGCCCTGCACCCCCGCTGGCGTGCTGGCACTGATGACCCGCAACGGCGTGGCGATTTCGGGCAAGCACGCGGTGATTCTGGGCCGCAGCAATATCGTGGGGCGGCCGCTTTCCCTGCTGCTCTCCCGCAAGGGCACCGACGCCACGGTGACGGTCTGCCATTCCCGCACCCCCAACCTGAAAGAGCTCACCCGCCAGGCGGATATCGTGGTCGCCGCCACCGGCATGACCCCCGAGTGGGTGACCGGCGACATGGTCAAGGAGGGCGCCGTGGTGATCGACGTGGGCATGCACCGGGTCGAGGACGCCAGCAAGAAGAGCGGCTTCCGCATCACCGGGGACGTCCACTACGAGTCGGTGGCCCCCAAGTGCTCCGCCATTACCCCCGTCCCGGGCGGCGTGGGCCCCATGACCATCACCATGCTCCTCCAGAACACCCTCACCGCCGCCCGCAATCCGGCGTAATTCTCCGGAATCGGTTTTCTCTCGACTCAGGCACATGCCCGAAGCTTCCAACTTTCTTCCCCGTGATGGGGGAGGGAAAGTTGGCGCGAACAAATTTCCCGGAATTTCTCACAGGGTAAAAGCGAAGTCCTCAATCAGCGCGCCGGGGAGGTGGAGGCTGCCGGTGGAGCGCTGGTGGTAGGTGCCCGTATCGAACAGGAACTCCCGCTCGGCGGTGAGGCCGATCAGGTGCTCCCCCAGCATGCGGTACAGGCTCTCGTCGAAGCGCATTGGATTTAGCGGTGCGCGGATATCGCCGTCCTCGACCCAGAAGGCGGCGAAGCGGGTCATCCCGGTGATGCGGCACTCGTTGCGGTCGGAATAGTTGCAGTACCACAGGTTGTTCAGGTAGAGCCCCGTTCCCAGCCGCTCCAGCACCGCCTGCCGCGGAATCTCACCCGCCGCCATGTCCAGGGACTGGGGGAATTCCCCGTCGGCGTTGACCGGCACGCCGTACTCCTTGCCGCTGCGGGGGCTGACCAGGGTCTCGCGGTAGGCCCCTCCCTCGATCAAAGTCACGCGCGGCGGCTTGAGGAATCCGCTGGCCGTGAACGGTGGCGCAAGCCCCCCGGCGTGATCCTCGACGAGCGTCACCGCGGGATTCAGCCGCCGTCCCTCGACCGCCATCTTAAGCAGGGAGGTCTGCCGGGTGCGGTGGGCCTTCAGCCCGAAGCCGCCCCAGGAGACGATCGAGAGAATCTCCGCCAGGGCCGAGGGGGCCAGGTAGACCCGGTAGTGCCCCGGCTCGATGGATTTGGGAGGGCGGCCCATCACCTCCAGCTCGTGGCGCACCGTGGCCATCTTCTCCGCCAGTGCGGCGGGCTCCCACCGGAAGCCGGCATAGTTCGCCTTGACCGCCTTGTCGCCCTCCAGATGGCAGCTCCAATCGAAGTTGAAGTTGGCCGACTCGTACCAGTTGCGCTGACCGGCGGAATTGGCAAAGGCGCGGTATAGCGGCCCGGCACTCCAGATGCCCACCAGGTCCAGCCCCTCCGCCGCCCGGGCGATCTCGTCCAGGGCCTCGGCGCTATCCGGCAGGCCGTCGGGCCGCACGTCCTCGGAGTTCCGCACTTCGGTGGCGAGGAGCAGATGGGGATCGGGCTCCACGTGGGCCCGCTGGGCGCGCAGTAGCCCCACCATCTCGGCCAGGGCCTCCCGGTCCCACTCCGCGTCGCCGCTGACGTTGAGGGAGCCCTCCACGTGCCGCTCGCCCTCGACCAGATCGATCGAGAGCTCCAGTTGCCGCACGTGGCCAGCCTGGCGCACCCGGTTGCGGTTCAGGCGCACGAAGTCGGAATCCTCCCCCTCCAACAGGCAAGTGAAAATCTCGCCGGGCTCGGTGAGGGCGTTCAAGCTCCCGACAAGGTGTTCGAAGGTCTCGCGCATCCCGCTCATTCGCTGCCGAACACGTCCACGCCCCGGAAGACGCAGGCCGGGGCGGCATGTCCGACCTGGATCGCCTGGTTCGGCTCTCCCTTGCCGCAGGTCCACAGGCCCCGCACCTCGTGGGTGCTTGCGTCGCCCACGCCGTCCAGGCTGCGCCAGAAGGTGGCCGAGATGCCGCGGTAA
>JAPUJL010000269.1 GCA_027296185.1 SAR324 cluster bacterium
GGCTTCGTCCGCGCGATGGCCTCCGCTTTGCGCCGGCCCAGCTCTGCCGCGTTGCCGGGATTGAGGGCGTTGTAGGTGCCCGCGCTGCCGCAGCACAGGTGGCCGTCGGGTATTTCCACCACCTCGAATCCGGCATCGCGCAACAGGCGCCGCGGCGGCTCCAGGGTTTTCTGGGCGTGCTGCAGGGAGCAGGCGTCGTGATAGGCGATGCGCATCGGCTCCCCATTGCCGGCCAGGCCTTGCGGAATGCCCAGCTCCGCCACCACCTCCGACAGGTCGCGGACGATTCCCGCCACCCGTGCCGCCTTGGCGGCGTAGTCCGGGTCGTGCTGGAAGATGTGGCCGTAGTCCTTCACGACCGTTCCGCAGCCGGAGGCGTTGATTGCGACGAAGTCCAGCCCGTCTCGCTCCAACTCCGCGTGCCAGACGTCGATGTTGCGGCGCATGTGGGGCAGGCTGCCCGGACGGTTGCCCATGTGATAGACCAGCGCCCCGCAACAGCCCATCTCCGGCGGAATCACCACCTCGCACCCGATGCGGGTGAGCAGCCGCACCGTGGCGTCGTTGATGTGCCCCCCCAGCACCTGCTGCGCGCACCCCGTGAGCAGCGCCACCCGCGCACGGCGGGTTCCTTGGGCCGGATGCACCCCCGGCAGCGCAACCTTGGCCCGGGGCGGTATCCGCGCCGGTGCCAGGGCCAGCATGGCCCGCATCCGTTCCGGCAGCAGGAAGGCGAACGGCCGCGCCAGCCGCCCCATCTGCAGGGAGAGGCGGAAGCGCCCCGGATAGGGCAGGGTCATCGCCAGCATGTGGCGGCTCAGGCGGTCCATCAGCCCGCGGCGGTGGTGGGTCTCGATGCGTGCCCGCGCCTCGTCGATCAGGCTGGAATACTGCACCCCGCTGGGACAGATGGTCATGCAGGCGAAGCAGGAGAGGCAATTGTCCAGGTGGGTCACCACGTTGCCGGTCAGCGGAATGCTCTCCTCCAGCACGTTCTTGATCAGGTAGATGCGCCCCCGCGGCCCCTCCAGCTCGTTGCCGTCCAGCAAGTACGTGGGGCAGGTGGCGTTGCAGATCCCGCAGTGGACGCACGTGCGCAGGATGCTCTCCGAGACCTGAACCTCGGGGTTTTTCAGGAGTTGCGGGGCGATACCGGTTTGCATGGGGTTGGCCTGGGGTCGTTGTAATCCGTTTCGAAATTAAAGGCGGCCCGGCTACCAGTCCGGGTACCATTTTCCCGGGTTGAGGATGCCCTCCGGATCGAAGGCCTGCTTCAGGTTGCGGTGAAGCAGTGCCCGCGCGCCGGTCTGGGCGGGGAGCCGCTCGGCGCCGTCGGCCAGGGGGCGCGTCGTGCGCACCAGCCGGGCATGGCCGCCCGCCGCCTCGGCCGCGCGGTGCAGCTCCGCGGCATCGATGTCCGCCGGGAGCCGCGCCCAGACCAGCCCACCGCCCCAATCGTAGACCGGGCGCAGGTTGGTGCGGCGGCTCAGCTCCTCCACCAGCGGGACGCTCTCCGTAGGCGGCACGGAGAAGCGCCACAGGGCCTCGCCTTCCTCGAGGGGCAGGGGCTCCAACTCGCGGATCGCCCGCCACACCTCCCGCGAGGCCTCCCGCTCGAGGGTCGTCACGGCGTTGTCTCCGGCGAGCCGGGCGATCTGGCCGCTGCGATAGATCACCGAGGGCTCCGGCCCCTCCACCCGGATCAGGGTCGCCGCGCCGGAGCCTTCCCCCGCCCCCATGTTCGCCACGGTCTCCATCACTGGCGCGGGCAGGGCGCTGTCCTCCGGCAGGTAGGCCAGCCCGCTCACGTCGTGGGGGCTCTTCACCGCGGCGATCAGGGCCGCCACCCCCTCCCGGGCGCTGTGGCCGCGGATGGCGACCGTGTGCTCCGTCTCGCCCCGGGGCAGCACCTTCAGGCACAGCTCGGTGAGCACGGCCAGGGTGCCGAAGCTGCCGCACATGAGCTTGCTCAGGTCGTAGCCGGTGACGTTCTTCACCACCCGCCCCCCGCCGCGAATGATGTCGCCCCGGCCCGTCACCGCCTGGAACCCCAGCAGATGATCCCGCGCCGCCCCCGCCTTGAACCGGCGCGGCCCGGAGAGATTGCAGGCCACGGTGCCCCCAATGGTGGCCCTCTCGCCCCAGTGGGGCGGCTCAAAGGCAAGCATCTGGCCGGATTCCGCCAGCACGCCTTCCAACTCGGCCATGGGCGTGCCCGGCCGCACCACGCAGATCAGCTCGCCGGGTTGGTAATCCACGATACCCCGCATCTCCGTCAGGGACAGGGTTTCGGCCCCCTCCACCGGCCGGCCGAAGAAGCGCTTGCTGCCGCCCCCCACCACCTCCAGGGGCTGCTTGCGCGCTTTGGCCTGGGCCAGGATATCCTGAATCTCGGCGGGTTCGGTTGGGTTCATAGTGCTTGGCGAATGGCGCCTGCCTGGCCGATTGCGGGCCGCGCCGTGGGCCGCGCGATGGGCAGACCCGCACCTGACGGCTACAGGATTCCGGCGGCGGGTTCACCCCGATTATGGCCTGCCCCGCCCCGCCCCGCAATCGGCAAGGCAATGCGGCGACGCGGCTCCATGACGGGCCCACTGTCTCCGCCTGCGCCTTGCCAGCCTGTCCCCCGCTGGGTACCTTCACGGACCGACCGGGGAGCGCAGTTCCGTTACTGGGATGGGCCGGGCCATGGAACCTCAGACCGAACGCAAGCTGGCCGCCATTCTGATGGCGGATGTCGTGGGCTACTCCCGCCTCATGAGCGGGGATGAGGCGGCGACGGTGCGCACTCTGAAGGCCTGCCGGGAGGTCTTCGCCTCGGTCGTCGAGCGGCATCGGGGCCGCGTGGTGAACGCCCCGGGCGACTCCGTGCTCGCCGAATTCGGCAGCGTCGTGGAGGGGGTGGCCGCCGCCGTGGCCATTCAGCAGCGGCTGGCGGAGGACAACCGCCGGTTGCCCGAAGATCGCCGGATGCACTTTCGCATCGGGATCAACCTGGGCGACGTGGTGGTGGAGGAGGGCGCGATATACGGGGACGGCGTCAACGTCGCCGCGCGGCTGGAGGCCCTGGCCGAACCGGGGGGGATCTGGGTTTCCCGCAATGCGTTCGACCAGGTCGACGGCAAGCTGCCCGTCGCTTTCGAGTACATGGGGGAGCACTCCGTCAAAAACATCGACAAGCCCCTACGGGCCTACCGGGTCGATTGGGAGACCGGCTCGGCGCCCGCGGATCGAGCAGCCGGGCGGCCCTCGGCGGTAGTCGAAGCGCCGGCGCTGCCCCTCCCGGAGCAGCCCTCCATCGCGGTGCTGCCCTTCGAAAACATGAGCGGCG
>JAPUJL010000027.1 GCA_027296185.1 SAR324 cluster bacterium
GGAGGTGGGCCTGGCCGTGAACATCGAGCTGATCGACGACACGCTGATCGTCGAGGCGGAAAAATTCGGCAGCGCGGAGGACTTCCGCGGCATCAGTTCCGTGGCGGGCGTGCTCTCCTCCGAAGCGGGCATTGCGGAAAGGCCCACCCCAGGGCTAGATATCGAAGGCACCATCGGCGGAGAGACCGCCGTGGGCCGCGGACTGGAGCTGGCCGGGGTGACCGGCAACGAGAACACCGAGTCCCTGCGGGTGAGGGTGACGGGAGAGCCGATCCGGGAAATCGACGACGAGGGCAACCTCACGATCACCCGCGAGTTCGACGAAGGGGTGGTGGGCACGGTGCACGTCGTCAACAGCTCCGTGGCGTTCCAGACCGGACCCAACCCGGGGCAGCAAACCAGTTTCGCGCTGCCCCTCGTCAGCCCCAGCGGGTTGGGGCGGCAGGCGACGAATGCGAGCGGATTTCAGAATGTCGGCGACATCGACGTCACCAATCCCCAAGGCGCCCGGGACAGCATCCTGCTAATCGACGCGGCCATCGACGACCTGACCCTCGCCCGGGGTCGGCTCGGGGCGTTCCAGCGGAACAACCTGGACACGAACCTGGCGACGTTGCGGGTGACGGCGGAGAACCTGATCTCCGCCGAGTCGACGATCCGGGATTCCGTGATCGCCGAGGAGCTGGTGGAATTCACGCGGCACCGCATTCAACTGGAGGCGAATACGGCCCTGCTGGCACAGGCTAACCAGATACCGGCGACAGTGATCACGCTGCTCAAATGAGCGGGGGGCCGGAGCCCGGCCATCGGCCGGCCTTCGTTCCACTTTCGCCGCCGGAGGTGCAGATATGAAACCAATCGATTCGATCCGCGGCAGGCGCCCTGTGAGGATTTCCGCGCGGCGCCAGGGTCGGCGTTCGGCGCGCGGCGGCGCATTCCGCCGGACATTACGCCACGGCGCGATCCTGATTTCCTTGCTCGCGCTGGGCGGGTGCGTGAACCAGCTCGACTTGCTGCAGCAACAGCCCGTCTCGTGCTCGGAGCGCCGGTTGGATGTGGCGGCGGCGCTGTTCGAGGAGTCCAAGGATTTCATGCTGCAGTATTTCGAGGAGCGCGACAACAGCTTGCTGCTGTTCGCCTACTACTCCTCGAAGGACGCGGAGGACCTAACGAAATCGATTCGCAACTGCAACGACTTCGACCGGGATTTCAAGGCGCGCGGGACGGAATTGATCCGCGCGACCCGTGTGCTGAGGCGTGTGGTGGTGCTGAACATGCGCGATCCCGACCCGGCGGTGATGGCTCAGTTGCTGGGCCCCAATTATAATGGGGTGTTCAAGAGTGATATCCGTTGAGCGGTTTGGGTGAAGCCCACCGCCCGGCTGGGGGGTGTTTCGCCGGAGGATCGCTTATGGCCCGCGGCCGAGGATGAAGTGGAAGACCGATGACACGATCGCCGCCATCGCGACCCCGCCTGGCGTCGGGGGCGTGGCGATCGTTCGCCTCAGCGGAGCGGCGGCACCGGCCGCCGTCGATGGCCTGTTCCGGCCTTCCGGCAAGGCCGGGTTGGCGGATGCGCCCTCGCACCGGATGCTCCACGGCTGGATCGAGCACGAGGGGCGTACGGTGGACGAGGTGCTGGCGGTGCGCATGAAGGCGCCCCACTCCTACACCCGCGAGGAGGTGGTGGAGGTGCACTGCCATGGCGGCGCGCTGGCCGCCCACACGATTCTGGACCTGATTTGCGGGAGCGGCGTACGGCTCGCGGAGGCCGGGGAGTTCACCTTCAGGGCGTTCCTGAACGGACGGCTCGACCTGACCCAGGCCGAGGCGGTGGCCGACATTGTCCGGGCCCCCTCCCGTCTGGGGCTGCACGTTTCGGCGAACCAGTTGCGGGGCCGGCTGCACGGCGCAATCGAGGAGATCCGGGACGACCTGAGACACCTAGCGGCGCTGGTCGCGGCGAGCATCGACTTCCCGGATGAAGAGGCCGTGACCGTGCAGCGGGAGGATTGCCTGGCGCGCCTCTCCCGAAGCCGGGAGCGCCTGGAAGAGTTGTTGGAAACCGCCGACCGGGGCCGCATCCTGCGCGAAGGGCTGGCCGTGGCCATCGCCGGCAAGCCCAATGTGGGCAAGTCCAGCCTGCTCAACGCGCTGCTGCGCGAAAACCGCGCGATCGTGACGGAAATTCCCGGCACCACGCGCGACACGGTGGAGGAGGTGGCGGAGCTGGGTGGGCTGGCCCTGCGCCTGATCGACACGGCGGGCATCCGCGAGAGCCGCGACCGGGTGGAGCGGGAAGGCATCGCGCGGAGCCGGCGGGCCATGGAGCTGGCCGATTTGACCTTGCTCGTGGTGGACGGCTCCCAAGCCCTGGAGGCAGAGGATCGCCGGCTGCTCGAAGCGGCCGATCCCGCCCGGACGCTGGTGACGGTGAACAAGCGGGACCTGATGGCCGCACCGCTTCCCCCCTGGATCGGGGAGGTGGACCGCTTCGAGGCGGTGACCCTCTCCGCGTTGACCGGCGCGGGACTGGACGGGCTGGAGGAATGGGTGCGCCACTGGGCCCTGCGGGACGAGCGGCCCGTGCTGGAGGACGCCCTGATTACGAATCTGCGGCAAAAGCACGCCGCGGCGCGGGCGCTGGAATCCGTGGAGGCCGCCCACAAGGCCCTGCTGGAGAACGTGGGCGAGGAGTTGCTGGCGGTGGACCTCTCCCGGGCCCTGGACGCCCTGGGAGACATCGTGGGCGAAACCACCGCCGAGGACCTGTTGGACCGAATCTTCGAGGAGTTTTGCATTGGCAAGTGAGAGGAATCCACCGGCCCAGGCCGATGCCGCGGGACTGGTCGAGCGCTAGCTGGCCTTGCTCCGCGACGTGCTCGCCAGAAGTCAGGAGCAGCTGTTGCTGGTCTCGATGGACGAGCTTTCCCCGTTGCTCGAGCGGAAGGAGGCCCTGATCGAGGAGATGGGTCAAGTGGATCGAGAGCTCGTGGCCCTGGGGCCGGAGGCGAATTCGGCCGCAGAGGCGGAATCGCGGCGGAGCGAATTGACACGGCTGGTGGATGCGA
>JAPUJL010000270.1 GCA_027296185.1 SAR324 cluster bacterium
AGGGAATCGCCCGTGGCGATCACCGACTCGGCTTCCACCGCGGAAACCGCGAGCGGCTTTCCCTCCGCCGTCAGCAGAAACTCGGTGCGGCTGCCCTCCCCCTTCGCGGTGACGAGCACCCCGGGATACGCCTCGCTGACCCGCTCCAGGGCCCCGCGCAGCATGTCGGCGGGTTGCAGCGCCTCGGAATCGACGTAATGGCTGCTCAGCCGGGAGACCACCTCGGCGGTGAGGAAACCCTGAGTGGCCCATGCCCCGGGCGCGGCGATGCTCCACAGCGCCCAGCCGGCGATGCTCCAGTACACCCAGCGGGCGGGGCAGGCCAGGCCCAGCCGCACCCCATTCCCACGGCCGCCCGGCCGGCGGATCGAAGCGCGAGGCGAGTTGGCGCTTTCCGGCAGGCGGGCGCTCCGGCGGCGGAGCCATCCCCCGATCGAAGGTTGGCGCCGAACGGCGGGCAGGGACACGGAACGTAGAGACACGGCAGGCGCGGACAAAGAAGCTAGAGACACGGCGGGTGGCGACTCAGCGACCGGCCGCTTCCAACTCCCGGGGTGGGCTTTCGTCGAGCAACCAGGCGAAGAAGTCCTCCATGGACTGCCGCTGATCCTCGGCCACGTAGTAGAAGGAAACACCCCGGTCCTCGATCTCCCAGAATTCCTTCGACGTCACCGAATACAAATCGCGCTTGACGCTGCGCAGGAACTCCTTGTCTTCCCCCCTCATATCGGCCATCACCCGCTCGGCCAGCCCGAACTCCCCGTGGCGGATGAAAAATCCGCCCAGCATGGCCTGGCTCTTGCGCACCCCCTTGAGGAAGGCCACCTCCGCTTCGGTCTGGGCCACCTGATCCAGCTCGAGGAAGATTCTCAGCAGGGGCTCGACGGTGTCCGGGAACCGGCCGAAGGCCGACTCGATCAACACCCGCAGATCGTAGGCGACGGCATCCATGATGAAAAAGATGCGGCGGCGCTGGCTGTTCAGGCCGTAATACTTGAAGTGCTCGGCGATTTTTTCCACCATATCGGCCCGCTCCAGCACCGATTCGGCGAGAATGCGGTATTGGTAGAACACGTGTACCGCCGAGCGGATGTCGCGTTCGCTGAGGGCGTACATGATGAGCGTATTGAACCCCTTGATGACGAATTCTAGGGTCTGGTCGGCACCCGTGGCCGCGCCCATCGTGCCGATTCGCCTCAGGTTCATGGCGACGCAGCTGCTGACGTCCCGCACCTTGCGCAACGAGGAGGTGAAAGCGATCTCGTAATGCTTGAAGATCTCCATCTCGACCCAGGTGCGGTTGTTGACGATCTCGGCTCGCATCTCTTCGGAGAGGCCCATGATGTGACCGCTGCCGATATCGAACCAACCCGGGTGCAGGCGGTGCTTGATCTCGAGATAGAACAGCGCCGTCGCCCGCATGGAGTGCAGGCTTTGCAGCGCCAGGGCGATATCGGACTGGACGACGGAGGAAAGCGCAATGTCGCTCAACTGCTGCAGGGAGTTGGTCACCTCGCGCCGGCCGCGGGCGTAGGTTTCCGGGCGGGCCAGGGTGCGATTCAGCGATTGCTCGATGGAGCTTTCGATCTTATTGATGATATTGCTGGGCTGGAGGAAGTGAAACACGTGGTTGAAATAGGGAATCACCACCACCAGGGACAGGGTGGCCAGCACGACGAACACCGTCATGCTCACCCGCGCGTAACTCTCCGGCGAGATCGAGTTGGCCAGCCAAAATCCGTAGACCAGCGGCACCACGTAGGCGAACAGCACCAGGGTGTTGAATCGGTCGGCCAGAAACAGGTCGACCACGCGGGAAGTGTAGCGGGTGGCGGAAAGCTGGACGATGATCGCCACCACTGTGATCGAGATGGCGAACACGCCCGCGAGAAGTTCCAGCACCGCCAGGATAATCGTCTGGGCGGTTTCCGCATCGTCCACCCAAAACCACTCGGCCCAGGCGAATTCGCCAGAGATCAGCCAGGCCTCCGTGCCCCAGCTCAGAAGGAGCAACATGGCGCTGACGCCCAAGATCGCGCCGATCGGTACGATCAGCTGACCGCGGATGGATTTCCGGGCCACGGCCAACAGGCGCCTGCGGGGTTGGGGTCGGTCTTCTTCGCTCATGGGATGGGTTCGTTCCGTTGCGGGAGCGCCGGGGCGTTCGCCAGGGGTGTGCGGGGATGTTGACCGAGCCTACCCGGTCCCTTGGGTGGGAAGCAACGCCCGGATACCGGTGCCGCAGGAAAGGCGGATACCGCCGCCGGCCCGGCCAACCGAGTGAGAGAGGGACGCCATGCTCGATCTGCGCGTGATCCGCGACCGCACCGAGGAAGTGCGCAAGAATCTGCGGAACCGCAACGTCCAAGTGGATCTGGAGCGGCTGCTGGAGGCCGACCGGCTGGTGCGGGAAACCATCGGCGAGCTGGAGGGGGTGCGCCGCCGCCGCAACGAGATCGGGGCGAAAATGAAAGGCTCCCTGCCCAAGGAAGAGCGGGAACCGCTGATCGAGGAAGGGCGGGGGCTGAAGGAGCAGGAACCGCAGCTCGAGAGCCGCCACCGCGAGTTGGAGGCAGAGCGCAACGAGCTGCTGCAGCAAGTGCCCAACCTCACCCATCCCGATTCTCCGGTGGGGGCTGACGAGGAGGACAACCGGGTGCTGCGGGAGCACGGGGAGCGTCCCCAGCTCGATTTCGAGCCTAAGGATCACGTCGAGTTGATGGAGGCCCTGGAGTTGGTCGACTTCGAGGGCGGAGCCAAGGTGGCCGGACCGAAGTTCTACTACCTGAAGAACGAGGCGGTGCTGCTGGAGTTGGCCCTGCTGCAGTTCGCGGCGGGCCTCCTGCGGGAGGAGGGCTTTACCCTGTTCATGACGCCCGACCTGGCCCGCCAGGAGATCCTCTCGGGTATCGGGTTCAACCCCCGCGGCGAATCGACCCAGATTTACAGCGTCGCGGACACGGACCTCAGCCTCGTGGCCACGGCGGAGATCACCCTGGGCGGCCTGCTCTCCGGGGAAATCCTGGACGAAGCGCAGCTGCCCTTGCTGTGTGGGGGCATCTCCCACTGCTTCCGCACCGAAGCCGGATCGGCCGGGCGGGAATCCCGCGGGCTGTACCGGGTGCATCAGTTCACCAAAGCGGAGATGTTCGCCTTCGTTCATCCGGACCGCTCGGACGAAATGCTCGAGCGCTTCCTGGCCATCGAGGAGCGCATCTACCGGGAACTGGAGATTCCCTACCGGGTCGTGGACATTTGCACGGGCGACCTGGGCGCGCCGGCCTACCGCAAGTACGACCTGGAGGCGTGGATGCCCGGACGGGGCAAGTGGGGCGAGATCACCTCCGCCTCCAACTGCACCGACTACCAGGCCCGGCGGCTGAACATCCGCTTCAAATCCCCCGGTGCCAAGGGCACCCGCTTTGTCCACATGATCAACGGCACCGCCATCGCCATCTCCCGGGCGCTGATCGCCATTGTCGAGAACGGGCAGCGGTCCGATGGCTCGATCCGCCTGCCGCGCTGTCTCGGGCTTGCCGATATCGCACCCCGGTGATACCGTAAAGGCCATGGGGAGACCGCAATGCGCGGTCCCATGGGGCTTGGCGAGCCGTACCCAGATCGACTCATCCGCGGAGGTGGTGCATTTGCAAATATCCGGTTCAGCCTCCCGGCCCGAGACGCCCACCCGCTCCGCCACGCGCCGTGGCGGCCACGGCGCCGTAGCGTCATGAAGCCCGAGCCCTCTCCAGGCGCCAAGCCCCATATCCTGGTGGCCATGCCGGCCCTGCAAGACGGCTACTTCGACAAGAGCGTCATCCTGCTCTGCGAATACAGCGAGAGCGGCGCCATGGGCTTCGTCATCAACTCCCCCTCCACCACCACCGTGGCCGACCTCCTGGAGGAGTTGGGGCTGACAACCGATCCGCCCCAGGGCGAACGCATCCTAATCGGCGGTCCGGTGCAGTCCGAGCTTTGCTGGGTGGTGCACTCCTGCGACTTCGAGGGGCAGTCCACCACCGCCATCGGCGAATGCCTGGCACTGAGCGCCGCTCAGGAGGTGCTCACCGCCATCGCCGAGGGAGAGGTGCCGGAGACCTACCTGCTGGGCGTCGGCTACGCCGGCTGGGGACCGGGGCAGTTGGACCACGAAATCGAGGAAGGGGCCTGGTGGCTGGCGGACCTGGAGAACACCGAACTGCTCGGCGTCCCCTGCGAAAAGCGGTGGGAACACATCATGGATCGGCTTGGCCTCAACACCCCCTACGCCTCCTACTGCAAAGCGTGAGCGGGCAGCGCGGGCGCACCCCGCGTCCCGATCGAGCCCACCGGCTCGGCACGATCGATTCGCACCGGCAGCTCCGTCTTGACCTCCTCCCGCGCCGCCTAGTACATTCCGAAGCCTGAGGGGGCCCTGCAGTTCCGCAACCTGTTCGGGGCCAGCCATGGAACCACCCACACGGCGAGCACCGGCCGCTCCGGAATCCCGCACGGCCCTGGGCTGCCCCATGGCTGGCTACCCGACGGCTGGCTACTCAATGGCCATGGGCCGAAACGAACGACGCCGAATCGAAGATGGGGCACGCGTGACGCGAT
Source organism: SAR324 cluster bacterium (assembly GCA_027296185.1). Classification (GTDB taxonomy): domain Bacteria; phylum SAR324; class SAR324; order SAR324; family JACQKK01; genus JAPUJL01. Next base: position 4,597 of record JAPUJL010000270.1, read on the forward strand.
TCCAAACCCTGTTAGCCGCTCTGTTCCTGTTTGCGCTTCTCATTCCCCATGGAATTGCGGAAGCCGCCGCGTACCGCATCAAGTCCAAGGAGAGCGACGTCATCCGCGTGGCCAAGGTGGAATTCCTCGATATCTATGCACTCTCCAGCGATCCCGAGGCCGAGCCCGACCAGTTGGTGGTGGTCGGTCAGGATTTGCGCTTTCTCCTGCGGTGCAAAGCGCCCGGCCGTGGCGTGATGCGCATGATCTACCACGGCGGGCAGGGGTCTCCCAGTTACGCCCAGACCAAGGACGTGGAGTGTAAGGAAGCCGACGACATCGTCGAACTGCGGTTTCACAAGGAAACCTGGCTCTCCTGGACCAAAGCGGAGTTCTGGGTGCTGGAAGAATGAGCCGGGCAAGCACCGCAGCGAGCCGCAGCGAACCGAAAGAGCGGAATGGGATCCTGAGCCCAGCCCTTCGAGACCCCCCTAGCGGGATCCCTCGGGGATTCGAGCTCTATCGGCCGCGTTGCTGCGGGTCCGGGGCTTGCCGGGTCAGTTGAGCAGCATGGGGGGTTGGCCGTTGCCGGCGCTTTCGCTCAGGGGTTTGCGGCCCGGAAACCCCTCCTCGTACAGGTGGAAGTAGGAGAGGTCTTCCTCGTCGAAACTCCAGCAGTAGAAGAACCCTTCCCCCGAATCGAAGTCGACCGTCCAGACCCCCTTGGGCAGGCCGTCCAGCGCTTCGATCCGCTCCGCCCAGTGCCGCACGACGGTATCGATCCATTCCTTCAGCTTGCGGGCGCGCGTGGAACCCCGCGGTGCCTGGGAGGCGTCCGCCGTCAGCGCCCGCATCCGCTCGTTGGCGTCGCGGGTCACCTCCCGCACCTGGGGGATGAGCGCGCGCGCCTCGTCGTAGCTGAAGATTTTCCCGCTCATGGTGTGGCGCCGGGGAATCCGGGGCGGCGGCCCACCGGGCTCAGCCTCCGCAGATCTCGGCAATCCGCTGCTTCAGGTGCTCCCGGTCGTCCCGCCAAGCGCCCGATTCGATCCGTTGCTGGAGGGCATCGATGCGGTTTTCCTTCACGTAGGCCAGGAACAGGTTGGGGCACAGCCCCTCGCTGTCGTCTTCCAGGATGCCCGCCACCTGCTCGTACAAGCCGTTGTTGTCCGGCTCGACGCGCTGTTTGAGCAGCGCAAGCAGCACGGTCTTCTGGATTTCGGCATCGGTCTCGACGATGTGCAGGAGGGAATCCAGATTGCGGTATTCGAAATACTTGCGGAAGATGGCGGGGAACAGGCTGTCCAGCGGACGGCGCGCGCCGTTTGCCAGCCGCCCGCCCGCCGCTTCGAACTCTCCGCGAATGATCCTTCTCGCGATCAGCAAGGCCAGGTCCGGCCGCTTTTCCAGTTTGGCGCGGAACAGCGCGAAGAACTCCTCGCTGAAAATTCCGAGCAGTGCCCGGACGATGCGGCCACGGGACTGGGGATCCACGATCCGGTGGCTCTCGCAGATTTGATCCGCCAGGTATTCCAGCATCCGCCCCTGCACCAGGTTGGTCAGGTTGTGCACCAACTGCGTTTCGGGGGGAAACTCGGCGCGTTCCGACAGGCAGCGCGCCATGGCCTGGGTATAAGGGCTGATCTTGCCCAGGACCCGGTTGGTGGGGGACTTTTCAGGCATCGTCTGATTCCGCGGTACGGCGAACAACTCCGCCCCTGGCAGGGGGCAGCCGGCAGCCCGGGCCCGGGCTGGGCGATGACAAATTTCCAGGGCCTGACTGCCCAGCGGAAGCGGCCCAACCCCGTCCACAGGATCTTGCTCGACCTATGCGCCCATCTGCGTGATATGACAAGGACTTTTCGCTATTGGGCGCCGAACGGCTCGATTCGGCCGAGACCGGAAGCCGGCCGGCCGGAGAATTCAGCGGGGAGATTCGTTGAGGTAGGGACCGCTCTTCCCGCCGGTCTTCTTGACCAGGTAGATCCGGTCGATCACCATGCCCTTGTCCACCGCCTTGCACATGTCGTAGAAGGTCAGGGCGGCCATGGAGACCGCCATCAGGGCTTCCATCTCCACGCCGGTCTTGGCCTCGGTCTTGGCGGTGGCTTCGATGCGCACCTCCCCGGCCCCCTTGTCCAGGGTCAGTTCCACATCGACCACATTCAGGGGTAGGGGGTGGCACATGGGGATCAGCGCCCCCGTCTGTTTCGCGGCGAGGATGGCGGCGGTCTTGGCCACCGTGAACGCGTCCCCCTTCTCCAGCGTGCCCGCCTCGAGCACCTCGGCCAACTCCGGGCTGATGCGGACGGTGCCGGTGGCGGTGGCCTCGCGGACGGTGGCGGTCTTGCCGCCCACATCCACCATTCGGGCGCGGCCTGTTTGGGTATCGAAGTGGCTGAGGGAAGCGCTTCCCGGGTGGCGGGCAGCCATGGGGCTTAGCTGGCGCTCGCGGTGCGGGGCTCGGCCACCTCGTCGGGAATGGAGGGATCCTCTTCCCAGGTGTCGGTGTCCTCCCGCAGGCCCACCAGCTTCTCAATCAGTTCCTGGACGCTCTGCAGCCGGTTGAGCCGGTAGCCGTTGGAGCCGGAGAAGAACAGTCC
>JAPUJL010000271.1 GCA_027296185.1 SAR324 cluster bacterium
GGTCCGATTGGCGGCCGCCCTCTGCGCCTTGGGACTGCTGGGCGCCTGCGCGGGGCAGCGGGTGGCCTCGAATTCGGCGGTGTTCAAGGTGACCATCGTCAACGTCTCCGACAAAGCCGGGATCGCGACCGTGATATCGAGCGGCGTGGCCGTTACCCATTCCCAGGAGCTGCGGCTGTTCGAGGCAGGCCTGCCGGACAAGGGCTACGGCCTGGAGGGAGTGGCGGAAGACGGCCACAAGTGGCCGCTCAACTCTTACCTGAAGCGCAGCAAAGCGGTCTACGACCGGGTGATCTTCGACACGCCGGTCGGCCATGACGTCCCGGAGAACATTCCCGGCGGGAAATACTACGAGTTCTACATCGCCGGCTCGTCGAAGTTTCCCTATCTCAGCTTGGCGACCATGGTGGGCTACACCAACGACCTGAACTTCATGCTCGATACGGATGGCGTGTCGGGGTATTCCCTGTTCAACCCGGACGGCTCCCCGAAATCCGATGAGGAGCTAAAGGACGTGATGGCCCATTGGGACGTTTGGGACGCCGGCACGGAGATCAACGAGCCCAACGGCGCGGGTCCCAACCAACCCGACGCGCCGACCGGGATCGACGTGGGTCCCCCGGACGTGGGGCTGGTGCAACTCTACGAGGACGTGCGCAACCCCATCGACGACGTGCACAAGGCCTTTGCCGTCCAGGTGGTGAACAAGCCGGGCGGCCCCGCGGGCACCTTTCAGGTCACCGTCACCAACCGCACCGACCAGCCCGGCTTGACGCCCAGCGCCCTGTCGCCGATCCTCGCCGTGGCCCACAATCCCAGCCTGAGCGCCTTCGAGCAGGGCTATGCCGACCGGGGCACGGGACTGGAGGAGTTGGCGGAAGACGGCAATCCCGCCCCCCTCGCCCAGAGCGCCCAGGCGCACCCGGGCTACCACACCCACCTGATCACGGGGCCGGGCGGCGCAGGGCCCCTGCGGCCGGGCGCGTCGCACACATTCGAAATCGCGCTCGACGAAGAGCACCCGATGCTCAGCATGATGGCGATGTACGTGGAGTCCAACGACGCGTTCCTCACCTTCCTGAATCCCGTCGGAGAGTGCGGCCTCTGGATCCATGGCAAATCGGATCAAGAGATCGCGGCCCTGGTGCGGGAATCGCTGGCGTTCATGGAATCGGGCACCGAGGCCAACCAGCCCATCGGCAGCGGGTCGGATCAGGCCCCGCGTCAGAGCGCGCCCGGCGAGGGCGATCCGGACTTCGGCACCACCCGCCGTTACCGCAAGCCCATGGACCCCGTCGTTCCCGCGGAAATCGCCACGATCTCCATCGTGCGGGCGGACCACGTGAAACGGACCGGCAAAATCCACACTTCCTCGGGTCCGGGGAACTGAGTCCGGCCGCCAGTACCGGGCCGTCCCCTTCTCCTCGACTTCGCCCGGGACAGGCGCGATGCCCGATACTGGGGCTCGGCAGGGAGGCGGCTTCGGTCGCGCACCCTTGGCCGGGCTTTGTCCGCCACCATCGCTCCGGCCCTCCTGCCCCCTCCCGCGCGAGGGATCGCTTGCCCCCCCGGTAGAGCGCAGCTACAATTTTCAGTATAGGATTTCCTCCTTCCTCCTCCCGCACGGTGCGGCCCATGAATTTATCTCTGGTGGAACGCAAGCTCGCTGCGATCCTGAGCGCCGACGTGGTGGGCTATTCCCGCCTCATGCGGCACGACGAGCCGGCGACCGTTGCGACCCTGCGCGAGTACCGCGAGGTCTTCACGGAGGCGATTGAGGACCACCGTGGGCGCGTCGTGGATGCCAAGGGCGATGCGATCCTGGCGGAGTTCCCCAGTGTGGTCACCGCGGTGGCTTGCGCCGTGGTGGTGCAGGAGGAGTTGGCGAGGCGCAATGAGGAACTGGCCTCCGAGCGGAAGATGCGGTTCCGCATCGGCGTCAATCTGGGGGACGTGATCGTCGAGGATGACGCGATTTACGGCGATGGCGTGAACATCGCCGCGCGGCTGGAATCCCTCGCCGAGCCGGGCGGGGTCTGGATCGCCCGCAACGCATTCGATCAGGTAGACGGCAAGATCCCGGTACGCTTCGAGTACACCGGCGAGCACACCGTCAAGAACATCGATACGCCCGTGCGGGCCTACAAGGTGCTCCTCGATGGGGAGGGTGCGGAAGCCCCGGGCGCCGCGGCGCGGGAAGCCGCCACGCCCGAGGCCAAGCCCGCGCTGGAATTGCCCGAGCGGCCGTCCATCGCGGTGATGCCCTTCGAGAACATGAGCGGCGACGCGGAACAGGAATACTTCGCCGACGGCATCACCGAGGACATCATCACGGACCTCTCCAAGCTGCGCGGGCTGTTCGTCATCGCGCGCAACTCGGTCTTCACCTACAAGGGCAAGCCGGTGGACGTGCGCCAGGTGGGGAGCGAACTGGGTGTGCGTTACGTGCTCGAGGGCAGCGTCCGCAAGGCGGCGGAACGGCTGCGGATCAACGTGCAGCTCATCGATTGCACCACGCGGGAGCACCTGTGGGCTCAGCGGTTCGACCGGGAGCTGAAGGACATCTTCGTGCTCCAGGACGAAATCGCCCGGTGCGTGGTCGAGGCGTTGGACGTCCAGTTGGTGTCGGGGGAGCAGTCGCGGACCTGGCGCAAGACCACCGACAACCCGGAGGCCTATGACTATTTTCTCCGGGGGATTGCCTTTCTCGGCACCATCTCGCGGGACGGGGTTCAGCGGGCACGGGACAACTTCTCCCGGGCGCTCGAGTTGGATCCGAACTTCACGATGGCGATCATTAACCTGGCCATCACCTACGTGATCGAGGCGGACGCAGCGTTCAGCCAATCCCCGCCGGAGGATTACAAGCGGGCCGAGGAGCTGGCGCTTCGAGCGCAGGAGCTCGACCCGCAACTGGGAGACGTGCAGACCTTGCTGGGGGTCATCCAATTCAGCTACCACGGGGATCATCGGAAGGGGATCGCGGCAATGGAGAAGGGGGTCGAGCTCAGCCCCAACAGCTCCCACTCGGCGGCGCTGCTGGCCTCGTTTCTCACCTGCTGCGGCCGGGCGGAAGAGGCGCTGCCGCTGGTGCAACGGGCCCTCCGGCTCAATCCGTTTCCGCAGGATTGGTATCTCAACGTGCTGGGCGGCGCCTACTTGTGGACCGGCCAGTTCGACCGGGCGATCGAGGTGTACGAGGAGTGCTTGGCGAAGGCGTCCGAATTCGCCTTCTCCCATGTCTCCCTGGCCCTGGCCTACATCGGGAAGGGGCGGGAGGCGGATGCGCGGCGCCAGATCAAGGAAGTCAAGCGGATCAGCCCACGCTTCACCGCGGAGAATTTCCTGCGTTACTTCAACGATCCGGACACGGTGGACAAGGTCAAGGACTGGCTGCGCCAGGCGGGGCTGGAGTGAATCGGGGCATGGAATCGGGCACCTTGGAACGTAAGCTCACCGCCATTCTCAGCGCGGACGTGGTCGGCTACAGCCGGCTGATGGGGGACGACCACGAGGCGACCGTGGAGACGCTGTCGGATTACCGGCAGGTGTTCGTCTCCGGCATCGAAGGGCACCGGGGACATGTGGTGGATGCCAAGGGGGATGCGATCCTGGCCGAGTTCGTCAGCGTCGTGGACGCCGTGGCCTGTGCCGTGGAGATTCAGCGGGAGCTGGCCGGGCGGAACGCCTCCATGAGCCAGAACCGGCGCATGGATTTTCGCATCGGCGTCAATCTGGGCGACGTCCTGGTCAAGGACGATGCGATCTACGGCGACGGCGTCAATATCGCCGCGCGGCTGGAGGCCCTGGCCGATCCGGGGGGTCTCTGCATCTCCCGCATGGTGTACGACAACGTCGAGGGGCGGCTACCTCTGGATTTCGAGTACCTGGGGGAGCGTTCGGTCAAGAACATCCAGCGGCCGGTGCGGGTCTACCGGGTGCTGCTCGAGCCGCGGGAGGCTACTGCCGCCCCCGCCCCCGAGTCCGGGGCCGCCGCTCCGTCCAAGCGCCGGAAGAAAATGCTCGTGGCCGCGGCGGCGGCAGTGCTGGCCGCCGCCGGCGCGGCGGCGGTGTTCGTGCTCTCCGCCGGCATCCCGGCGAACGTGGAGCGACCGGCGCCCTGGGAAGCGCGGGGATTGGGCATCCCCGACAAGCCCTCGATCGTGGTGCTGCCCCTGGTGAACATGAGCGGCGATCCGGAGCAGGAGTATTTCAGCGACGGGATGACCGCAACGCTCATCACCGACCTCTCCCCGCTGTCCAACCGGTTCGTTATCGCCCGCAACTCGGCGTTTACCTATAAGGGCCGGGCGGTGGACGTCCGGCAGGTGAGCGAGGAGTTGGGGGTGCGCTACGTGCTGGAGGGCAGCATCCAGAAGGCCGGGGAGCGGGTGCGGATCAACGTTCAGCTGATCGACGCCGTCACGGGGGATCATCGGTGGGGTGAGCGCTACGACCGCCCCTTCGACGACCTGTTCGCCCTGCAGGACGAGATCACCCTGAAGATCGTCACGGAGCTCGACGTGCAGTTGATCGAGGGGGAACAGGCGCGGATGTGGCGGGGACTATCCAAGGGGTTGGGTAGTTTAGAAATCACCATGAAGGGGGTCGAGGCTTTTCGCAAAGGCACCCCGGAGGGCAACGAGGAGGCCAAGCGGATATTTCAGGGGGTCGTCGATGCCGATCCGGACAGCGCCGCCGCCATGGCCGGGCTGGGCTGGGCCTACATGAACGAGTTCCGCTTCGGTTGGAGTAACGACCCCCGGCAGTCCATGGTGCGAGCCATCGAATCGGCCAATCGGGCGCTGGACATGGACGATACGGTGGCCGTCGCTCACTCCCTGCTCGGGTTTCTTCGGCTATTCGAGGGCCGTCACGACGAATCCCTGGTG
>JAPUJL010000272.1 GCA_027296185.1 SAR324 cluster bacterium
GTGGCACCGGCTTCAATATAGCGCCCCGCCCGGCCGATCGAAAGAATCCGGCCTCGCCGGCCGCGGCGCCGATCCATCCCGGCGCCAACGGTTCCCGACAGCTGGGGCTCAAGCCGCGTTGCGGTTCATCCGCCAGATGCGGAACACGCCGAACAGCGCGATCAGAACAGCGGGCAGCGCCAGCATCGCTGGGTGAGCATCGCCCGCCATCACCACGTTCCGGGAACCGATCCACAAAACGTAATACGCAAGCACGAGGAAGATCGCGCGCAAAATTCCGCCCGTTCGCCGTAACCGGGGATTCACCAGCGCCAGCGGCAGGGCCGCCGCCGCGAAGGCCAGGCAGGCCCAGGGCGTGGTGACGCGCGTGTAAAATTCGATTGCCAGGCGGTTCCATTCCAGGGAGCCCGGGGCCGCTGCCTCCATGCCAGCCAACAGCTCTCGCGTGGGGTAGGTCCACCGGGCCTCCACTTCCCGCGTGTCCAGCTTGGCCGGACCGCCCAGTTCCAGCACATAATCGAGAGTGCCGAAGGTGGCGGTGTGAAACACGGCCGGATCCTCGCCTTCGGTGTACATTTGCCCATCCTGCAGGCGGAAAACCACGCGGCCCCGCTCTTCGTCGACGACGATGCGTCCCCGGTCGGCGACGACCACGGGCGATCCGGGCTTCAACTGGCGGTCGGCCAGGAACACCGACCGCACCTCCTTATCGGGCATCCGCTTGCCGATGCGGATCACCTTGTCGCCGAAGTCGAAGTTCAGCTCGCCCGGGACGATCCCGTCCTCCGCGTGGGCGCGGATGATGTCGATCTGCAGGTCCAGAAAGAGCCGGTTCGCGGCCGGCTGAATCGCCAGGGTCATCGCCGCGGTGAGCCCCACGCCCACTAAGCCGAAGGTCAGGATGGGGCCGGCATACCGCCAGAGGCTCTCGCCCGCCGCACGCATGGCGATCACCTCCGAATCCACGCTCTGCCGGATCACGGTGATCAGCACGGCTCCCAGGACGCCGATGGGCAGCATCACCGTCACGGACTGGGGAATCAGGAAGGCGAACATCATGGCGCCTTCCGCGAACGCCAGGTGCCGTTCCACCATCAGGGAGATCAGGTTGTAAATCTTCCCCATCATCAGGGTGAAGCTCGTCACCCCCAACGTCAGGAAGAAGGGACCGATCATCTCCAGAAAGATGGAGCGGAACAGGATCATGGGGACCGGTTGCGCTCGATTTCCGCCGCGATCCGCTCCGCGAGCGCCATCACCTCCAGCGCCGCTCCGCCCGGCACCGCTGGCGGCTTGCCCAGCCGTACCGCCTCGAGGAACGATTCGATTTCCGCCAGCAGCGCATCGGCCGATTCCAGGGGCGGCGCCTCCTGCCGGAAGTTGGGCGAGACCGCCCCGTCCCGGCCGGGTTGAGTCGTGTAAATCCGGACGCTCGGCTCGGCCAGGTCCAGGGAGAAGTAAGCGTCGGGCTGAAAGATGCGCAGCTTGCGTTCGGATTTGGTGGAGATGCGGCTGGCGGTGAGATTGGCCACGCATCCGTCGGCGAACACGATCCGGGCGTTGGCCAGATCGGTGTGGCCGGTGAGCACCGAGACGCCCATGGCGTGCAGGTCCTTCACCGGCGCCTTAACGAGGGTGAGAACCAGGTCCAAGTCGTGGCTCATCAGGTCGAGCACCACGTCCACGTCGAGGCCGCGCTCCTTGAAGGAGGCGATGCGGATCGCCTCGATGAAGCGCGCTCCCGACACCCGGCGGCGGGCCGCCGCGAACGCCGGGTTGAACCGCTCCAGGTAGCCCACCTGCAGCGCCAGTCCGCGCGCCTGGGCAAGCTGCACCAGTTCCTCCGCTTCCGTCCGGCTGGCCGCGATGGGCTTTTCCACGAGCACGTGGACGCCCGCCTCGAGGCACTGGCGCACCACCGCCCGATGATCGGCGGTGGGGACGGCCACGCTCACCGCACGCGCCCGGCCGAGCACGTCCACGGCATCGGTGAAGGCGGGAGCGTTCACCTCGGCGCCCACGGCTTCGGCGCGCGCCCCATCGGTGTCCACCACTCCGATCAATTCGCAATCGGGAAGGTCGCGATATTTTTGTGCGTGAAACCGGCCTAGATAGCCCACACCGATGACGGCGACGGGGATTCTGTCGGCCAAGGCATTCCGCCCGCGCTATTCGTTATCGATGAGGGCCATGCGCAGCTCGCCCTGTGAGACGACCTTGCCCTCGACACGGGCGAATGCCCGGAATACCACCAGGTTGAGCCGGCGGTTGACGATTTCCACGTCGATAATCAACTGATCTCCGGGGATCACCAGGGATTTGAAGCGCGCCTTGTCGATGCCGGCGAAGAGCAGCGACTTGGTTTCGGGGTTCGGCTCCGTGGAGTAGCCCAGCATCCCACAAGTCTGGGCCATTGCCTCCACGATGAGCACGCCGGGCATGATCGGCCTTCCCGGAAAATGGCCGTTGAAGAACTCCTCGTTGCCGGTGACGTTCTTCAGGGCCCGGCAGGTTTCACCCGGCTTCATCTCGAGAATGCGGTCGATGAGCAGGAAGGGATAACGGTGGGGGAGCCACCGCTTGATCTGCTCCAGGTCCATCGCGGTGCCGGATTCCTCGGGCTCCGCCGCGATCGAGGCCGAATCTTGGGTCAGGGGTTTTTGCACGGGGCTGTAGAAGCTATTGAACGGTTTGAATCTGTTTGTAGCGTTCGATGACTTTATCGGTGATGTCCTCCATCTCGAAGCTGGAGTACAGGATCACCTGCGAGGACGCCTTTTCCAATACGATATCCCACCCGTCCTCCTTGGACACCAGATTGATGACAGTCTTCAGCTCGTTGAAGATCGTCTCGGTGTAGCGGCGTTCCTTGTCCTGGAGCTCTTTCTGGGCCTGTTGCACGGCGTTGCGCAACTGCCGCTCCATGTTCCTTAGCTCGTCTTCCCGTTCGGCGCGGGCAGCGCCGGTCAACAGGATGTTGTTGTCGAGCTCCTCCCGGGCCTCCTTCAGGCTGGTTTCCTTGGCCTTGAGCTCGCTTTCCATCTGGGCCTTGTCGGCGCGGAGAATCTTCTTGGAGCGCTTCCCGGCCTCGGACTCGTTCAACGCGGTGTTGAGGTCGACCACGGCGATGCGCAGACCCGCGGCGGCCCCTTGGGCGGTGGCGACTTGGCCGGTCCAGGGCAGCAAGGATGCGGCGGCCGCCGCGGCGAGCGTCAGACGAAACAAAGTGTGCATGCGATGGGTTCGAGAGTAGCGTGAGGATCCGGAGACGGCGTTTCCGAGGCCCCGGTCATAACACATAAATCCCGCTCAGAACAGGGTGCTGATCGTAAAATCGAACTTGTCGGGCGTCTCGCCCGATTCCCTCGTCAGCTTGGTGCCGTACTCGAAGCGGAACACCCCAAGGGGCGAGATCAGGCGCACGCCCACCCCCACGGACTGCCTGAGGTCGAAGAACTCGGGCTCCTTCTCGCGGAGCAGCTCGTATTGCCGGCGTTCCGCGTTGACCTCGCCAGCGTCGTAGAAGATCACGCCACGCACGTTGTCGCCCGCGAGGGGAAACAGCAATTCCAGATTGAACAGACGCTCGAAGATGCCGCCTCCCCGCAATTCGTCGAGCTCCTTGTCGTTGAGCTCGATCGTTCGCTGGTCGATGAAGGTGTCCACTGGGATGCCGTTGGAATCCAGGATCGGATCGCCGTTATCGTCCAGCAGGGGGACGCGAATTTCGTTGAGCTCCCGCTCCAGCCGGCCGAAGGGTCCGCCCACATCTAGGAAATCGTAGCCGCGCAGGGTCGTGATGCCTCCCAGGCGGAAGCGGTCCTGGGAGGGAATCTCGTTGTCGCCCACCTGTTCCAACCAACTCACCCGCGCCCGGCCCATGAGCACCATAGTGCTCGTCTCGTTGAGCGCCATGAACCGCCGGTAGCGCACGCGGTAGCGGCGGTATTCGGTGGTGCCGTCGAGCACGAGACCGCCGATCTGACTTACCGAGAGCACCACCTCCGTACCGTCGGTGGGGAAGATCGGGTGATTCACCGTGCTGTAGGAGAACGCCGTGGTGAACGAACGGATCTTCTCCGTGTTGACGCTGCTCCGCTCGAAGGTTCGATTGATGCCTTCCAGCGTGAACGTGATGCGGAAGATGCGGAATACGGGAAAGCCGAATCCCTGGGACAGCCGCAATTCCTCGAAGGCGCCCCGGTTCTGTTCGGTCAGGTCGTCCAGCCTGCGGAAGGCGAAGGAGGTGTCGCTGGAAATGTCCGTGTCCAGCAGATGCGGCTCGATGAAATCGACGGAATAATTCTGGCGGATCCCCCGTTGACCCGTCGCGGCGCGCAATCGCAGGGTCTGCCCCCGCCCGAACAGGTTGCCCTTGGACAGGGAGAGGGCCAAGCTCAGCTTGGTTTGCTCGCTGAAGCCCAGCTGCGCCTGAAAGGTGCCCGTCTGGGTCTCCTCGACTTTCGTCACAACGTCCAGGACGTTGCCCACCTCCGTGGGTTCCGTATCCATTTGCAGGCTGGGCTGAAAATAGCCCAGTCTCCGCAGGTTGTTCTGGGATTCGCGCAGCTTACGGCCGTTGTAGAGCTCGTTTTCGCGTACCTCGAACTCGCGGCGGACGACGAAGTCGCGGGTTTCCGCGTTGCCCTGGATTTCGATGCGGCCGATATAGGCCTTCTCGCCCTTGACGATGCGGTAGACGACATCGACGATCTTGGTCTCGTCGTTGATTTTGCGGTCGGCGATCACCCGCACGAATGCATAGCCCTGCTCCTGATAGATCTCGTTCAGGCTGAACACGTCCTGGTTCTGATCGAAGGGGTTGTAGACTTCCCCCTCGACCAGGCGGAGGGCGGAGAGGAGCCGTTCCTTGTCACCCAGGATGTCCCCGGCGATATCGACGGTGCCCGTGAAGTACTGGTCGCCTTCGGCGATGTCCATGAGAACTTCGACGCGGGAGAATTCCGGGTTGTGAATCACCCGTACCAGGGGCTTGTCGATGAACAGGCGGATGTAGCCGTTGCGCAGGTAGGCCGCCGAGACGACCTGCAGGTCCTGGTTGATCTTCAGCTCGTCCAGCACGCCGGAATCGTTGATCCAATCGAAGCAGTCCACCTCGGAGGTCTGGATCATCCGTTGGATTTCCAGCTCGGTGAACACGACGTTGTTCCGCGTGCGGATGTTCGTTACGTACACCCGCGGCGTCTCCTCGATGAGCACGTTGACCCCAATTTCCCGCTCGGAGATCTGCTCGGCCCGATAGCTGACGACGACGGAGAAATAACCCTCATCGCGGTACTCCTGGCGCAACTGCTCCAGCATCTTCTCCACTTCGCTGGGCCGGTAGACGTTGCCGACCTTGACCGTCATCGCGCGCCCCAGGTCCGTCTTGCTCAGGAGCGTATTGCCGTGCAGCCTGAGGAAGGCGATGCGCGGTTTTTCCACCACCACGAAGATCAACCGGATTCCCTGACCGGGCACCTCCTCGGCGTACGCCTGGACATCGCTGAAGTAGGCAAATCCGTAGATCGTCTTGATGTCCTCGGTCACCCGCTGCCGGTCGACCGGATCGCCGATCTTGCTGGCCAGGTTGGAGAGGATGAGCCCCATTTCCACCTGCACCACCCCCTCGACGCGGATATCCACCACGATGTTGGGGGTCTGTCCTCTCGCGGAAGGGGCCCCCAACAGCGCGAAGGCCAAGCCGGCGAGGAGACAACGGAGGGTAAGGGCATTTGGGACGCCGCACCGGCGGCCGTGCGGCAGGCGGGGGCGCCCCAATCGCGGGCGGGTTCGATCAACCATTGGGTCCGGAGGAGTGGGCAGGATTCAACAGCCCGTGCTCCAACACGTAGCGCCGATTCATTCGCCCCGCGATATGAAGGTTATGGGTTACCAGGATGAGGGTGAGGCGGTGCTCCCGGTTCAGCCGCAGCATGAGGTCGCACACGGTGGCGCTGGTATCCTCGTCGAGATTCCCCGTCGGCTCGTCGGCCAGCAGGACGGTGGGACCGTTCGCCAGCGCCCGGGCGAGGGCCAGGCGCTGCTGCTCTCCCCCCGAAAGCTGTGCGGGCTTGTGAGTGGCCCGGTCGGCGATGCCCACCTCATCCAGCAGGGCGGTGGCCTCCCGCTGCAACGGCAAGGTGCGGCCCGCTCGGATCCACATGGGCATCATGACGTTTTCCAGCGCCGTAAAGTCGTTGAGCAGATGTTGGAACTGGAAGACGAATCCGATCGTATCGTTGCGAAAGCGGGCGCTCTGCTCGCCGTTCAGCGTGGAGATCTCGGCGCCCTCGATGCGGATCGTGCCGCGGTCCGGGCGGTCCAGGGAACCCAGGAGATACAGGAACGTGCTCTTGCCCGCCCCGGAGGCGCCGGTGATCGCCACCGTGTCGCCCTTGGCCACGGAAAGAGAAGCTCCGCGGAGGATCTGGAGAATGTTCCCCTCGCCATCCCGGTAGGATTTATGAAGGTCACTCACCTTAATGAATGCCGTCGACGCCATTCGACTTTACAGCCTTACCGCTCGGTAACGGGTGGGGTGTGGGGTGGGATAGCGCCTCTCCCTAGGCAGGGGGCCAATCCGTCCTGGATCGGTTACAGATTTCCCACACCGCTCAGACTGTAACCAATCGGAAAACTGCAGGTCAAGGAATCGCACCGGGCGAGCGGTGCTGTGTGAAACGGTGGCCGTCACCGGGGCGGCGGTTGCGGCCTTGGCATTCCGCCAACCGGAGCGGCGGATCAACCGATCGAATCGTCGCCTCCTGCCGTGGTGGCGTTCGGTTCCACCCGCACGGCACCGGAATCTTCGACGGTCAAGGTGATCGTCGGCCGGCCCGGTATGCGCTCCGGAGGCCCGGCGTAGAGCAGCGCGCCGGGAAAATCGTCCCAGCGCTGCAGCATCACGCGCCACACAGCCTCGTCCCGTAGCCGGAAGATCTCCCGGCCGATCAGCAGGTCCGCCCGGGAGGCCACGAAGCGTAGCGCCCACACCTTGTCCAGCACCTCCTCTCCCTCCATTTTCAGCGGGCGGTGGAAGTGTTCCGGGGAGAGACCGAGCCGGCCCAGCACCACGAACAGGGAGCGCCTCCGCTGCTCCAGCCACAGGTAATCGGGCAAGTCACCGGCGGAGAGCATTTCGTGGACCGTGCGGTTCGGGTTGAGCAGCTCCCTGAGGTGCCGGTCGGTCTGGACCACCACCGGCCGCATCTCGTCCATGAATCCGCCGATGGGCAGCACCTGTCCGGTGAGCAGATCCAGCAGCCCGTCGTAGTCGGCTTCCGGGCCACAGCGGAGGAGGATGCGGTCGCCCCGGCAGATTTCCAGGTGAATCGGGCCCACCTCCCGGCGCTCCCGGGTGCGGTAGCGGACGCCGTGCAAGCCGAGCAGGCGCTGACCG
>JAPUJL010000273.1 GCA_027296185.1 SAR324 cluster bacterium
GAGACCACGGCCGACGTGAAAATAAACGCTTCCTTGGGTATCGCAAAGGACAGGTTAGCGCCGTTTCGCGCATTGATGACCAGCGTATGGCCGGCGGTACTTTGAATCGTGCCTCTGAAATGCTCCGGATCCTGGGCCAACGCAGTGGACGCGAGGATGGGCAATAGGCCCAGTCCGATGGCGGCGTAAATCAATCGAGAATACATATGGTCTCCTTTCCCGGTATCGGTAGAGGTTTTGGATAAATGCACCCCAACCGGTCTCAGATTTCACATTTTCCATGGAAAATCAAGGGTCCGGCCCGATACCCCGGTCGACCCCGGAACGAATCAGACCCCGCGGCCCACCGCCCCGCGGGTTAATCCGCGGCTCCCCGAGGGGGCTGGGTTGAGGGCCGGGCCGCGGCCTTCCCGTCCGGCTGGGTGACCGCGGACAGCCCACCCCGCTGTTTTCCCGCCCCGCGCTCACCTCCGCATCCAGAGGGGCCAGCGATCGGGAAAAGCCAACGGAATCGACGGGAGCGAGGTTTTCGGTCGGGACGGGCGATTCGGCCCGTAAGGAGCGGCCTGTAAAAACAAGATCGGCTCCGCTCAGATCAGACGGAAGATCGGCGCGATTTCCTGCTTCAATTGCTTGGTTTTTTCGTGATGGGCCACCCCGACCGCCTTGAACGCCTCGCCGCCTTTTTCCACCTCCTGCGCGAACAATTTTCGGAAGCTTTCCGCAGCGAGGTATTCGGTTTGAATGACGTAGCGCACGCCGCTTTCGTAAAGCTCCAGGGTTTCCTCGTGGGAATCGGTGGTGGCGATAAATGGAACGTCCGCGTTCCGCTCCTTCAGCCAGCGGGCGATCCCGATTTCCGCTTCCTGCCCGCGCACCAGGCAGGAAATGACGATCTTCGCCTTATCGAAATTGAACTCGCTCCACACGTCGGGGTCGTCCATGTCCGCGTACAGGGGAACGATATTGTGGCCCTCCTGCTTGGCGAAGTGGTGCGTGATATCCGGATCGATATCGATCAGCAGCACCCGCTCGCCCCGGCCGTCGTAGAAATCGGCGATTTCCTGGCTGATCTCGTTGAAGGAGAGAATCACCACATGGTCCTCGAACTTGAAATCCCTTTCGGCTTCGATCTGGTAGGGCGCGCTGTGCCGGTCGATGAATCGCAGCCGCGGGCGGCTGATCCGGTAGAACTGCTCCAGGTACTGATGGCCCAGGGACGAGAAAAAGAACGTGGCCAGGCAGGTCAGGGTGATCAAGGCGAACATCGTCTCGTCGAAGATACCCGCTTGAAAGCACAGGGTGGCCAGGATCAGAGAAAACTCGGAAATTTGATTGATAATTCCCCCGATCATGAACGCCGGACGAGACTTGAGCCGGGTCAGCCAGCCCAGGGCCACCATGATTACCGGCGTCCCGAGCACCACGAAAGCGGTCAGCACGATCACGTCACCGATGGAACCCAGCATTTCCTGCCGGAACTGGAGGCCGTAGCCCAAGCTGATGAAGAACAGGATCACGCCGAAGGCCTTGAGCGGCTCGACCTTGTCCTCGATTTCCAGCCGGTAGGGCAGGAAAGCCAGCGAAACCCCGGCGAAAAACGCGCCGATCTCCGGGGAGAAATGGAACAACTCGCACAGGCCCGCAATCCCCATACAGTAGCCGAGGGTGCCGATGAACAGCATCTCGGAGGATCGGGCGAAAAACCGGAATACCGCCGACAGAGCATACCTGGCCAGCAGCGCCAGGATGACGATCAGCACCGCCATCTTCAGAAAGATGAGCGGGATTTCGAGCAGAAGCGGGGAATCGGAGGCCAAGCTCTTCAAAAAGGAGAGGGCAAGCACCGCCATGATGTCCTGGATCACCATCAGCCCGAGCACGAGTTGCCCGTGCAGGGATTCCATCGCCTTCCTTTCCTTGAGCTCGCCCAGGACGATGATGGTCGAGGAGAGCGTGAGGCAGAGGGCGAAGAAGATCAAGGTGGACGGCTGTTCGATCCCCATGTAGTACAGCCCGATCACCAAGCCGAAAAAGGTCAGCAGCACCACCTGCCCCAGCCCGATGATCACCACCAGCTTCCACCGCCTGAGTAAGCTCTTGATGTCCACTTCCAGGCCGGCCATGAACAAGAGCATGATGATCCCAATTTCGGTGAAGGCCTCCAGCAACTCCTCGGGAAGGAGAAATTGGTCCCGGAACAGCCCTGCCAGCATGCCGATGCCGACGAAGGCGATGATGTTCGACTGCTTGAGCATTCTCAGAACCACCGCGAGCAGCGTCGCCCCGCCCAACATCAATCCGAGGCTAACGATCACATTTCCCATGCTCTGTCCCAGTTAAATGCGAATCAGCGATCGGTCAGCAACGATCGATCCGAACCGATCGAAATCATCGATAGGTTCCACCGAGAGCCGCCGGCCCAAGCCGGGCAAGCTGTTCGACCTCCCGTACCACATACACGGCGCCGGAAACCACGTTGAAACTGCCGATTGACACGAGTCGTGAGTCGCGATTCGGCGCCGGAACCGAGCCGGTGCGGGCGTTCCGGCATCCCGATGCAAACGCAAGCACAAATCGTTCCCGATCCTCGACTACCCGAGGATACGGCCCGCCCACGCCCGGCGGTCACCCGGCCTCGCCGGAATAGCGTCACCCAGCTTTCAGCGCCGATCGCCTCCGCTGCACGCGGAACCCGCTTCGGCAACCGCGGGTGTTGTGCTCCGCCGGATCGCCCTCACCACGGACGGCGATCCCACAAACTTAGCACCCTGCGAGGATTCGGATGAGAATTTAAGCAGGGACAGGCCGAAAACGGGCTCTGTACCCCCTTGCACGAATAACTAAGGGAACCCGGCGAATGCCGAATTCCCTTTTAGTTCAGCGAGGCCGACGGGACCCGAACCCGCGGCCGCCGGCGTGACTGGCCAGCGTTCCTGCTCGAATTACTTGCCTTCCATTTCCAGGAAGACCTCGCGGGCGTTGTCGAACACGTCCGGCCGGATCACCACGTAGTCCGATTGCCGCACGGCGGGGTTCTCGGCGAAGGCGCGCAGCTTGGCCGGGGCGATATTCACCAGCCCCACCGGCTTGCCCGCCGCCTTGCCCCGCTCGATGCCCATCTGCAGCAGCGACAGCACCGCCGGGTGATCCTCCTGATAGTAGGAACGCACCCGCACGTTGTGGCCGTCCATGCCCTGGGCCAGCTGGGCGATTTCGCCCACGTCGAACAGGAAGCCGTCGAAGTGCTCCGCGAAGCTTTCCAGGGAGAGCAACTGCGCCGGCGTGCGGCACAGCAGGTGATACTCCAGCCCGTCGGTGCCCCGTTTCAGGCCGTTCTGGCTGAGCAGGCTCGCGATCGCCTTGATCTCCTTCTCCGAATGCGCCGCCGGCACCACCAACGAGATGTTGCTCATGCCCATGTCGGAGCGCGCCCGGGTGATCGCCTGTAACTCCAGTTGGAACGCCTCCTCGTAATCCAGATCGGTGTAGCGCGCCGCGCCGCGCGCTCCCAGGGCCGGGTTGGCCTCGTCGAAGCTGAAGGGCTTGCCGCCGATCAAACGGTCCAGATCGCGGCTGGTGGCATCGGGCAGCAGTACCCGCACCGGCCGGGGATGCACCGAGGCGGCGATGCGCCCCACACCCTGGGCCAGCTTGGTCACGAAGTACTCCGACTTGTCTTCGTAGCCGCGGCTGACCTCGTCGATCTGCTCGACGACCTTGGCCTCTTCGCCGCTGGACTTCCATTCCGCATAGGCCATCGCGGCCAGGGGATGCACCCGCACCTCGTCGCGGATCACCTCGTCCAGGCGCAACAACCCCACGCCCTCGCTGGGGAACGCCGCATCGGGAAAGGCGCGGTCGGGGTTGCTCTGATGGAAGTAGAAGCCGATCTTGGGCATCTTCAGCTGATCGAGCCGGAATTCCTCCTGATGGAACGGCAGGATCCCCTCGTACACGGTGCCCTTGCTGCCCCCCGCGCAGGAGACGGTGATGTCCTTGCCGTCGTCGATCTGCTTGGAGCCGTCGCCCGTCCCGACGATGCAGGGGATGCCCAACTCCCGGGAGATAATCGCCGCGTGGCACGTGCGCCCGCCCTTATCGGTGACGATGGCCGCGGCGGTCTTCATGATGGGCACCCAGTCCGGGTCGGTCATTTCGGTGACCAGGACGGCGCCCTCCTTGAAGTCCTCGATGTTCTGCGCGCTCTTGATCACGTGGGCCGGACCGCCGCCGATGGAGTCGCCCACGGCCATGCCCTCGGCAAGCACGCGGCCGGTCTTCTCCAGCACCTGCCGGCGGATGACCCCCGCTTCCCGCCGGGAATGCACCGTCTCCGGCCGCGCCTGGACGATGAACAGGTCTCCGCTCTCCCCATCCTTGGCCCATTCCATGTCCATGGGCTTGAAGTAGCCGGCCTCCTTCGAGTAGTGATCCTCGATGATTTGCGCCCAGCGGGCGAGGGTGAGCACCTCTTCCTCGTTCAGACAGAAACGGTCCCGCTCCTCCTGGGGCACGGGGATGTCTTTGGTTCCCTTGCCCTCCGCCGACTCGACGTAGATCATTTTTTGCTGCTTTTCGCCCAGATGGGCATAGATCACCGGGCGGTGCCCCTCGCGCAGGGTGGGCTTGTGAACGTAGAATTCGTCCGGGTTGATGGTGCCCTGGACGACGTTTTCTCCGAGCCCGTAGCCGCCCGTGATATATACGACGTCGCTGAACCCGCTTTCCGTGTCGATGGAGAACATCACGCCCGCCGAAGCCAGGTCGCTGCGCACCATCTTCTGCACGGCGATGGACAGGGCCACGGAGAAGTGGTCGAAGTCCTTCTCCTCCCGGTAGGCGATCGCCCGGTCCGTAAACAGCGAGGCGAAGCAGGCGCGGCACGAATCCAGCAGCATCTCGTGGCCGCGGACGTTCAGGTAGGTATCTTGCTGACCCGCGAAGGAGGCATCGGGCAAATCCTCCGCCGTGGCGCTGGAGCGCACCGCCGTGTCCAACTCGCCGCCGTACTCCTTGCTCATCTCGTCGTAGGCATCGACGATGGCCTTTTCCAGATCGCCGGGAAGGGCCGTTCCGCGGATGAGATCGCGCACGCTCCCGCCGGTCTTGGCGAGGCTCGCCAAATCGGAGATGTCCATCGCCCTCAGGATCTTTTCCATCTCGGCGCGGATGCCCGTCGAGGAGATGTAGTAATTATACGCGTGGGCGGAGATGGCGAAGCCGTTGGGCACGCGCACCCCCTTGCCGGTCAGGTTGGCGAACATTTCGCCCAGGGAGGCGTTCTTCCCGCCTACCAACGGCACGTCTTGAATGCCCAGTTCCTTGAACCAGTAGATGAACCGATCGTCCCCTTTCTTGGCCATGGTGTCCTTTAGCTGCTGGATGTCTCGCTGCTGAATTCAGAGAAGGCCGTAGCGCACCCCCCGGGACCGAAACCTAGGAGATCTTTCCGTCCTCCGCCAGTTGGTTAATGGCCTCCTCCATTTCGTCCACGTCTTCCAGGTAAGGAATGCCGTAGGTATCGCAGATCTTCTTGTGAACGGTCCACAGCTGGGAGTGCACCGATTCGGGCCGCGTGGAGACGAGAATGTCCTCGTTGTTCGAGGACTTGTACTCCTCCAGGCCCTTCACGATCGCCGTGAAATGCTCCTTGAACGGATCGCCGGCAATCGCTTCCAACAGTTTCCCCGTCTTGACGGCGAAATTGATGTAGTTCTCCGCAGACTCGAAGTCCTTGTTTTGCAAGTCGGTAATGCCCTGCTTGATGCACTTGTTCAGCCGGTTGAATAATTTCAGATTCTTCAGCGTGTAAAGCGAATCGGCCATAACTTGCTCCGTGCGATGGTTTGAGGGAGAATGACCTTGGCGGAACAGCAAGTAACCATAGATGAATCCGCGAAAAACGGAAAGCGGGTTTTTGCCTTCCGGGCGGGCTCGGTTAGGCCCCCTCGATCCGCCGGGACGAGGCTCTGGGAGCGCTCCTGAGGTTGTGCCGGATGGGTCGGTTGCCGGGCCCGCCGGCCGGTACCGCAGGACGGATGGGCCACAGGACGGATAGGCCGCACCGCCGGGGACTTCGCAATCCGCGGGTTCGCACGCCGGAGCGGGAGCGAGGGAGCGTAGCGGGCTCCACATTTTATTACCGGGCGGAGCGGCGCAGCCGCCGCCGCGCCCGGCGAGAGGCCGGACAAAGGAAGAGCAAGTGGCCACCGATGGCCGCCCGGTCAACCATTGACGAATGCCGCATGGGGGTTTATGCAGCCATTCACGATTAGGGTGCTGGGCGGGAGTTTTACCGTTCAGGAGGTTTTGTCCCAAAACGGACCGTCCGAGCAGGAAACGATCGATCTGATGATGACGATTCCCCCGGACCGATGGTTCGTCATCTTGGACGAGAATCCGGGAGGCGAGTCCCGCGACGCACTGGCCCTCATCGATGACGATCTCCAGTTTCAATCTCTGGCGGTCGGCAATTTCGAGGGCGAGGAGTAAGGAGCCGCAACGGGCATGGAGCGGGAATTTATCGCGGTGCTCGACTTCGGCAGTCAATACGCTCACCTCATCGCCAAGCGCGTCCGCCATCTGGGCGTGTACACGGAAATCTTTCCTCCCTCCACGGATTTGGAGCCCCTGCGGCGCGCCAAGGGGGTTATCCTCTCCGGCGGTCCCCAGTCGGTCTTCGGCGAAAGCCCCGTCCCGTTCAACCCGGCGGTGCTCGAGCTCGAACTTCCCATCCTGGGTTTGTGTTACGGGCATCAGCTGCTCAGTCAACTGATGGGCGGGGAGGTGCGCAATCTGGGCCGCGGCGAATACGGCAAGACGGCCCTGCGCCGGGTGGAAGGCGCGGAGGCACCGTTGCTCGATGGAATGCCCGAAGAGACGACCGTGTGGATGAGCCACGGCGATACGGTGCTGGCGCCGCCGCCCGGCTTCAACGTGCTGGCGCACACGGAGCTCTGCCCGGTAGCGGCCATGGCTCATGAGCGGCGGCCGATCTTCAGCCTCCAGTTTCATCCCGAGGTCACCGACACCCCCGAGGGGGGGCTTTTGCTGGCCAACTTCGTGAAAATCACCGGCGCCGCCCGGCAGTGGAACATGACGGCGTTCATGGAACGGGCGCTGGCCGATTGCCAGGCCCAACTGGGTGACCGAAACGTGCTGATGTTCCTCAGCGGCGGGGTCGATTCCACCGTGGCCTTCACGCTCCTCACGCGGGCGCTGGGTGCCGGGCGCGTGCGGGGGCTGTTCATCGACAACGGCTTCATGCGCAAGGACGAGCCGGAGCAGGTGATGGAGGGCTATCGCCGGCTGGGGCTGGACAACGTGCGGGCCGTCGACGCCTCGGGGGAGTTTCTCCGGGCCATTGCGGGGCGGGTCGAGCCCCAGGACAAGCGCAAGGCGGTGGGCGAGACGTTCATCCGGGTGCGCAACCGTTACCTCGCCGAGATGAGTCTGGACCCCGCCCATTGGTTGCTGGGCCAGGGGACGCTCTACCCGGACATCATCGAATCGGGCGGCACCGACCATGCCGAGGTGATCAAGTCCCACCACAACCGGGTGCAAGGGGTGCAAGACCTCATCGCCGCGGGGCACGTGGTCGAGCCGCTCAAGGAGCTCTACAAGGACGAGGTGCGGCAGCTGGGCGAGGTGCTGGACCTGCCGGAAGCGCTGGTGTGGCGCCATCCCTTTCCCGGTCCGGGCCTTTCCATCAACGTGCTCTGCTCCGCGGATGGCGAGCCCTTGACCGGGCTGGATGGGCTGCGCATGGCCGTGGCGGAGCGGCTGAAGGATTCGCCCTTCCGCGGCGATGTGCTGCCCGTGCGTTCGGTGGGGGTGCAGGGGGATCGGCGAACCTACGCGCCCCCCGCTGTCTTGATCGGGCCCCGTGACTGGCGGCTGCTGGAGGAATGCTCCGTCGCCCTGACCAACGGCATCCGGGAGATCAACCGGGTGGTGACCCTGCTGGCTCCGGATGAGCTCCCGCCCCTCGTGGCCCACGCCGCCTATTGCACCGCCGAGCGGCTCGCGCTGCTGGCGGAGGCCGATGCCCGGGTCACCCAGGCCCTGGAGCGCCGGGGGCTGATGCGGGAGATCTTCCAGTTGCTCGTGATCCTGCTGCCCCTCTCGGAAAGCGAGGCGGGCGAGTGCCTGGTGCTGCGCCCGGTGGTCTCCGAGGATGTGATGACCGCCCGCTTCGCCGAACTGCCCTGGGACCTGGTGGAGCCGGTGAGCCGGGAGTTGATGGGATTGCCGGGGGTGCGCGCGGTGTTCTACGATGTGACTCACAAGCCCCCCGCTACCTTCGGTTGGGAATAATCGGCGCTCCTTCCGCCGGGTCGCCGAGTCCGCGGCGCACAGGGCCTCGCTGATCGAGGACATCTCGGCCCCGTTGAGCGTGACGATCGTCGCACAGCCGCCGGTGCATGCGGAGTTGAACTCCGCGGCACGGTCCGCGCTCAACGGTCTACGCAGCAGCCTCGAGGAATCGGGAGAACGGGTGGAATTGGGGGAATTGCCGGCGGTGCTGGCCGGCCCCACGCAGATGCGTCAATCGCTACAGCACCGGGTCGGGAACGCCCTCAAATTCCACCGGGCCCAGGAGCCTCCGGTGGTGCGGGTGGATTCCACGCCCCTGGAGGCCGGCGTGCCGGGGAAGGGCGCCACCTACAATGTCACCTTGCCGGTGGATGGCGGGGAGGATTCCCGCCGGAGCGCCTGAGACTCTGACCCATAGGGCTTCAGGCCCGCAGCCGGCGGGAGGGCCGGGTTACCACTCGGCGTCTTCGGGGGTCACGATCTTCCCGTTGCGGATGCGGATCTGGCGGGCGGTGACCAGGCGGTGGTCGACCGTCTGGTGCGATTCCCGTTCCTGCCACAGCTCGATAGTGCCGTCCATCTTCAGGGCAAGGTGCAGCCCCTCCTCACCCGGATTGATGGGGAAGGTTTGCGCGCCGAAATCCATCAACCGGGGGCCGGGTCGCCCCGTGGGCGCGGCGGAATCCCCGGTGCGCACCAGGCACACACGGCGTTCCGGCTCTTCGCCGCGGGATTCGGTATCCAGCTTGTACTGGACGGCCAGCTTGTGCACCAGCCGCCGCTTGTAGGAATTCATCGGCTCCAGATCGAGTTCCGGGTCGTTGGAAGCCAGGAAGGTATTGATCCGGGTCTCGATGGATTCGACGAACTGCCGCTCTTGCCGGTCGGCCGAATCGGACGAATTGCGGCGCGGCGGTCTTTCCGGGCGTCTGCGTCGAGGAGGTCGCTCCATAGGGATCGGTCGGGAAGTTACAGGTGAATTCGAAAGTGGAGGGCTCGGCTGCGAGACGGATGCGCCGGGCAATGGAAACGCCCACCCCGGTATTTCCGGTTATCCGCTCCGTCCCGGTATTTTCCGGTCATCCGGCGGCTCCTTCCTCCTCGGTGGATTCCGACTCATAGTCGAAGCAAAAGAAAGATGCAAACGGGAGGGATTGCTGCCATAATGGCGCCGCCCGAGCCGAGGCCCCCTGGGGGCGGCGCTCCGCCCCGTTGAGGGAGGCCCGGGGCGTCCATGCCAAGGGGTGGCCCGGGGTACCGATTGCGGCGGGCGGGAGCGGCGTGCCGGTTCCGCCGCGGCGGGGACTTGCTGGTCGAAACGGCCCAAGCCTTCACGGAGAGAAAGCTTGAAGCGCTCCTGCACGACCTGCGACGGAAGCGGGGTGGTGCTGACGCCCCTCGGATCGAGGGCGAATGCCGCGGTGTGCGGCTGTTTCCGCCATTGCTCATTGTGCCGGGATTCCGGGCGCCTGTTCAGCAAGGACGCCGCCCACCGGGAATTCGTCCAAATCTGCGAGTGCGAGCAGCGCCGGCAGCGGGTGCGGCTGTACAACGAGGCGGGAGTTCCGGCGAAGTTCTTCGATGCGCGGCTCCGCGACGAGCAGAAAGACCGGCACAATGCGGACGCCTACAATACGTTCGTGTTGCATGCGAAGGATTACAGCCGCAACGACCGTGGGCTGGTGCTGATGGGGGCGCCCGGCACCGGCAAGACCCATCTGGTGGCGGCGTTCATCTACGAGTTGATCTTCCGCCACGGGATGCCGACCCTGTTTCAGGACTTTTTCGATTTGCTGAGCCGACTGCGCTCCGGGTACTCCCGCGACGAGCCCGAGGAGGCCCTGATCGCCCCCCTGATCCAGGTGGACGTGCTCGTCGTGGACGAGCTGGGCAAGGGGCGCAACACCCCCTGGGAGCAGACGATCCTCGATACGATCATCTCCCATCGCTACAACGACCGGAAAACGACCGTCTTCACCTCCAATTTTACCGAATCCCGCCGCACCACGCTGGTTGAGCGGGTGCGGAGCAAGGACCGCATGGACGAGGAGCGCGAGCTGCGCGAGACCCTCCGCGACCGGGTGGGCAGCCGCATCTATTCGCGGTTGAAGGAAATGTGCGACTTTATCGTCCTGGAGGGTCCGGACCGGCGGGATTTGGACGGAGCCGCGGCGGGATGAACGGCGCCAGGGTGCTCATCACCGGCGCCAGCTCCGGCATCGGGCGGGCACTCGCGGTGCGGATGGCCCAGCCCGGCACGGCCCTGGGGCTGGTGGCCCGCCGCCGGGAACGGCTCGAGGAGCTGCGGGAAGAGTTGGCGGGCCGCGACGCCCGGGTGTATCTCTACGACGCGGACGTGCGCGACCGCGAGGCGATGCAGCGGGTGGCGGAGGAATTCATCTCCGCCGCGGGAGGCGTGAGCGTCGCCATTGCCAACGCCGGGGTCAGCTACCCGGACGATTTGCGCCGCGGGGATGCGGAGCAGGCCGTCGAGTTGATGGCCACCAATCTCCTGGGCGCCATCAACACCCTGCTGCCGGTCATTCCCCACATGATCGAAGCGCGGAGCGGCCACCTCGTGGCGGTGGGGTCGGTGGCGGGATTTCGCGGGCTGCCGGGCAAGGGCGCCTATTGCGCGTCCAAGAGTGCGTTGAAGACGTTGATGGATAGCTACCGCCCGACACTGCGGCCGTATGGAATCCGCGTCACCACCATTTGCCCGGGCTTCGTGGAATCGGAGCTCACCGCCGGCAACCGGTTCCCCATGCCGTTCATCCTGAGCGCCGAGCGGGCCGCCGGGCTGATCGTGAATGCGCTGGCGAAGCACCGCCGCACCTACACGTTTCCCTGGCAAATGCGGCTCCTGGTGCCGCTGATCAAGGCCGTACCCGACCGGCTGCTGGCGCCGATCGTCCAGCGAAACTGAATTCCTCGCCAACCCGCCTCATCGACCGTTCCGCCGTGATCCCCTGCTTGCGTTTCCGGATGTGGCCCATGCGCCCCGCGGGTTCCGTGCAGTTTTCCCGGCCCTCGCTGCCGCGGCATGGGTGGCGGCGGCCCTTGGGGGGCGTGTTGGGCGCATTGACCTTCCTGGCGCTGGCGGCATGCGCGCCGACCTCCGGTGAGGATCAGGCATTCGATCCCCGCAAGACGACCAACACCGACTTCTCGATTCGCACGGTGGCGCTCGGGTCGCGGCCCATCACCATGGACGTGAGGGACATCGACGGCGACGGTTTGAAGGATGTGGCGGCGAGCAATCGCTTCGGTAACTCCGTCACCGTGCTGACGAGCGGCCTCACCGTCTCGGAGACCCTGGCCGTGGGTCAGGAACCCACCGACGTGCTGTTCGGCGACTTCAACGGCGACCCCGATCTCGATCTGGCGGTGCTGAGCGAACAGGGGACGCGCCTCACCGTGTTCCTCAACACGGGCGCGTCGTGGAGCAGCGGGACCGATTTCGACCTGGCCGGCGTATCGACCCAGGTTTCCCTAATCGACCTCGATGGGCTCGGCGGCGCTGAGGACCTGATCGTGTCCGTCTCGGGCGCCGCATTGATGGTGGCGTTCGTCAACGACGGCGACGGCAATTTTACCCCGGTCCTCACGAGTACGGCGGACGGCCCCCAGCGCTTCGTGGTGGACCACTGGGACAGCGGCGACTTC
>JAPUJL010000274.1 GCA_027296185.1 SAR324 cluster bacterium
TAGGTACCGCTTCGCCCACGGCGATCAGGGTGCCCCCCGGCCGTAGGGCTTTCAGTTTGGACTCCAGCGCAATGGGCGCAGGGGAGGACCGCAGAGGCACCACTTTCCCGTGGCGAAGATCGCGCTCCTCGGCTTCCTCGACCCAGTAGGGGACATAATCCGCAAGCAGATCGGCCGGGTTCAGAAGGAAGCCGTACTCTTTCCGCACGGCCGCTTCCTCAATTTCCTCTATCGTGACCGCGTTCTCAAGGAGAAACGTGTCGCCGCAACGCAGGCGGCGCAGTGCCGTCACGATCGCGCCCACGCCGAGGGCCTCGCCGACATCCGCGGCGAGGCTGCGCACGTACGTCCCTGGAGAGCAGGCGAGGCTGAACGTGGCGCGGGGCAGGTCGATCGATTCGATGCTCACGTCCCACACCCGCACCGTGCGCACCGCCACGGGCACCGCCTTGCCTTGCCGGGCGAGCTTGTAGGCCGCGACGCCACCGTGCTTCACCGCGGAGTAGTCGGGCGCCCGCTGCCGGAGTTCTCCCTGGTGGGCGAGGATCGCCCGCTCCACGGCGGATTCCGTAAGCTGCTCCGTTCCCCGCCGCTCCAGGCAGCGGCCCTCGGCATCGAGGGTGTCCGTACGGATGCCCAATTCGATGGTGACGCGGTAGGCCTTGTCCAAGTGCTCGAAGCTGGGAATGAGCTTGGTCGCCTTGCCTACGAAAACCGGCAGCACGCCGGTCGCCAGGGGGTCCAGGGTGCCCAGAAAACCCATCTTGACCTTGCCTAGCAGCCCCTTAAGCCGGTTCAGCACGCCGTTCGAGGCGATCCCCCGGGGCTTGTCGATGACGATCACTCCGTTCAAGACCACTCACTCCTCCGGGGTAGGCAATTGGTCCAGCACTTCGTCCATCCGTTCGGCATGATCGAATCCCAGATCGTAGTCGAAGCGCAGCTTGGGCGTCACGCGCGTTTTTAGGCTGCGGCCCAGAATATGGCTGAAGAAGCCCGCGGCGCGGTTGAGCGAATCGGTGAGCTCTTCCCGGTCGATGTCCTTGCCGTAGGTGCTGTACAGCACCCGCGCGAAGCTGAGATCCTTGGCCAGGTTCACCTCGGTGATGGTCACGCCGAGAAAGCGGGGGTCGTTGGCCTCCCGGTAGAGGATCATGCTCAGCTTTTGGCGGATGCGCTCGTTCAGATGTTCTACCTTGCGGCTCGTCACCGGACTCGCCTCAGTTCTGGGCTAGGCTTTCCAGGGTTTGCGCCTCCTCCACCTTGACGAAGGCCTCGATGAGGTCTCCCTCGCGGATGTCGGTCACGTTCGCAATGCGCAGGCCGCACTCGTAGCCGGATTGCACATCCTGCACGTCCTCCTTGAACCGCCGTAGCGAGCCGATGGTGCCGTTGGTTACGAGGACGTCGTCGCGGAACAGGCGCACGAAGCTGTTGCGCTGCAGGCGGCCGTCGGTGACGTAGCCGCCCACAATCTTGCCGTCCTTGGGGCTGGAGAAGACCTCGCGCACTTCCAAATGGCCGATCACCTGCTCCCGGATCACCGGCTTGAGCAGCCCTTGCAGCCCGGCTTTCACGTCATTGATGAGCTCGTAGATAATCGCATAGAGCTTGATTTCGATGCCGTCGGACTGGGCCAGGCTCGCCGCTTTGGCATCGGGGCGCACGTTGAAGCCGATGACGATGGAATCGGTCGTGGAGGCCAGGGAGATATCGGTCTCGGTGATTCCGCCGATGCCCGCCCGGACGTGGTTGACGTTGACCTGCTCGTTGCCGATTTTCTCCAGGGAGCCGCGGATGGCCTCCAGGGAACCCTGGGTATCCGCCTTCAACACGACGTTGAGGCTGGTGCTTTCTCCCTCTTTGACGCCCTGGAGGAAGTCTTCCAGGTGCACCCGGTGGCGCTGGGCCGCCTCGGTTTCCTTGGCCCGCTGTCCGCGCCGCTCGGCGATTTGGCGGATCACCTTCTCGTCGTCCATGACGACGAACAGGTCGCCCGCCTGGGGCAGGTCGTTGTACCCCAGGATTTCCACCGGGGTGCTGGGCGGGGCCTCCGTGACGGGATCGTCGTTGTCGTCGAACATGGCCCGCACACGTCCGTGGGTGGCCCCCACGACGAACTCGTCGCCCACCTTGATGGTGCCCCGCTGGACGATCACCGTCGCGACGGGACCCCGCTGGCGGTCCATCTTGGACTCGATCACGAATCCGCGCGCCAGGCCCACGCGCGGCGCCTTGAGCTCCAGCAGTTCGCCCTGCAGGTGGATCATCTCCAGCAGTTGGGGGATGCCCTCCCCCGTTGCGGCGGAGACCGGAACGAATAGGGTGTCGCCGCCGAGCTCTTCCGGCAACATGTCGTGCTCCATCAATTGCCGCTTGACCTTCTCCGGGTCGGCGTTGGGGCGGTCCATCTTGTTGATGGCGACCATGATCGGCACTTTCGCCGCATGGGAATGCTCGATGGCCTCGACGGTCTGGGGCATCACCCCGTCGTCGGCGGCCACGACCAGCACCACCAGGTCGGTCACGTTCGCCCCGCGAGCCCGCAGGGAGGTAAAGGCCTCGTGGCCGGGGGTATCGAGGAACACCAGGTTGCCCGACGGGGAGTGGACGAAGTAGGCGCCGATATGCTGGGTGATTCCGCCGGCTTCCCGGGCGGTCACGTCGCTGTTCCGGATGCGGTCCAGGAGCGAGGTCTTGCCGTGGTCCACGTGGCCCATCACGGTCACGATCGGCGGCCGCGGGAACAAGGTCGCCGGATCGACCGGCTCTTCCTTGACCAGGTCCTCAAGGTTGGACGTATCGGCCTCGACCTCGATTTCGAACTCGGCGGCGACCAACTCCGCCACCGATCCTTCGATGGGCTGGTTGATGGTGGCCAGGATGCCCAAAGCCATCAGTTTCTTGATGATCTCGCCCGCCTTTACGCCGGTGGCTCCGGCCAATTCGGAGACCGTCACCACCTGGCCCAGACGAATCTTGCGCTTGCGCACCGGAATCGGCAGAGCCTCCGCCGCCGCCGCTGCGGCCACCTTGGCCGGCCGGTGGCGCCGCATGCGGCCGCCGCGCCGGCGTGGAGAGCGGATCCAGTCCTCCCGTCCGGCTTGGTCCGGCTTCCGTTCGGAGCGTTTGAACTCGCGCCACTTGCCCCGGTCTTCGCTTGGCGCGGCGGGCGCCGGTCTCCGATCCGAAGGCGGTTCCGGCTTGGCGCCGGGGGCCTCGTCCGGCATGGCCACCACGGTCGCCCGCGGCGACCCCGGCCGACGGGGTGGCGGCACGGGTTCCGCGGGGGCCTCGGCCGCCACCGGGGGAACCTCTTCGGCCTCGGGCGGGGGCGCTTCCTCGGCTCCTGGGGGAGCCTCGCCGCTTTCCGCCGCCGCCAGCTCCTCTGCGGCCACCGGAGGTGCCTCCTCGGCCGGTTCCGGGGCGGGGGGCGGGGTCACCACTTCCCGCCGTGTCTCGGCGTCTTCGGGCAGCGGCCCTTCCATGCCCAGGGATTCCTGAATTTTGTGGACTTCCTCTGAGCGGCGGGCGGAGATAATCCGGCGCTTGCGGGGCTTTTCGCCGTCCTCCCCCTCTTCCAACTGGGGTGCAGCTTCTTCCACCCGCGTGACGGGTTCGAGCATGCTGCCCTTGATTTGGCGAATTTGCTCCTCGTCCAGGGCGTCGAAGTTTCCCTTGACGGTGAAGCCCATCCCTTTCATGCGCTTGATCAGATCCCGGCCGGGAATATTGAGTTCCCGGGCCACCTCAAACACCCGCATCTTCGCCATTTGCATCCTCTCGCCTGTCGATCCTTACCACCCGCCACCCTGCCCGGCGAAGGCCAAGGTAGCGGTTCCCGGGGCCTTCGCTAATTCGCGTCCGGGTTGTCCATGGGCGGCGGGTTTTCCGCCTCCTCACCATCCGCCGCGCCATCTGCCGGGGCCGCGCTTACGGCGCCTTCCTCCCCGGGCACGTCGCTTTCCGCCGTTGCGGATTCCTCCGCCGGTTCCCCCGCAGCCGTGGATTCCGTTGAAGCATCCTCCGCCGATGCTTCCTCAGCCGCCTCGGCGGCAACCGCTTCGGATTCCTCCGCCGGTTCCTCCGCAGCCGTGGATTCCGTAGAAGTATCCTCCGCCGGTTCCTCCGCAGCCGCCTCGGCGGCAACCGCTTCGGTTTCCTCCGCCGGCTGCTCGGGAGCAACCGCTTCCACTTCACTGGCCGGTTGCCGCCGAGACGGCGCTCCCGCAGCTGTCTCGGCGCTTCCAGACTCGCCTACAGCGGGGGCTTCGGCGGCGGCGCTTTCACCCGCCGCCGAGGGAATCGCTCCCAAGGCGGCTTGGGAGGCCCGCAGCTTCTCGCGAATTTGCTCTTCCAGGCTCAGGGCGTGTTCCTGTGTGGAGGCC
>JAPUJL010000275.1 GCA_027296185.1 SAR324 cluster bacterium
GCATCGCCGGACGCGTGCCCGTGGGAACCGCCCTGCCGAAATCCGCTCAGCCGGACCGGAGGGACGCAACGCAATCTGCGGGGAAAGGGAAGAAAGGTGCCGCAAGGGCCGCGGCGAAGCCAAAGGCGGGCACGGCGGCCACCAGTGCCAAGAAAGCACCGGCCAAAAAATCCCCGGCTAAGAAGGGCGCCGCGAAGAAGCCGCCCGCCAAGCGTGGAGCCACGGCTGGGCGATCCGGTGCCTCCAGGGCCGGCGGAACGCGGGGCGCGCGCAAGGCATCCCCCTAACCGCGGACGAAGGGGCAGTCCCAAGGGGGCCGCGGCACCATTTTCCCACGGGTCCCATGAGCGGCATCCCCGACGAGATGCTCATCGACGAACAGGACCTGCGCCGCGAGCGGTCGCGGGGCCGGGAGTTGCGCCGCTCTCAGTGGTGGAAGAACAAGCGCGCCAACGGGATCTGTCACTATTGCGGCGGGCGATTCCCCGCTAAGACGCTCACCATGGATCATGTGGTGCCGCTGGTGCGGGGCGGAAAATCGCGCAAATCCAACGTCGTGCCTTGTTGCAAGGCCTGTAACACCGTTAAGCAGGATCTCGTGCCGTCGGAATGGCAGGCCTACCTGGAGCGCCTTTCCGAACGGGACTCCACCCCATGACTGTCATCGAATCCCAGATCAAGCCGCGCTCCGCCGAGTTCCAGGCCAACCGCCGCCATCACGAGGAGGAGGTGGCCCTGCTGCGCGAGCGGCAGGAGCAGGTGCGCCAGGGAGGCGGCGAGCGAGCCATGCAGCGGCACCGGGGGCGCGGCAAGCTGCCGGCGCGGGAGCGCATCGCAGCGCTGGTGGATCCCGGCGCACCCT
The DNA here is from genome assembly GCA_027296185.1 of SAR324 cluster bacterium. GTDB lineage: Bacteria > SAR324 > SAR324 > SAR324 > JACQKK01 > JAPUJL01. Next base: position 863 of record JAPUJL010000275.1, read on the forward strand.
TCCTGGAGCTCTCCCCGCTCGCCGCCTGGGAGCTGTACGAGGGCAGCGCGCCCAGCGCGGGCGTGGTCACGGGCATCGGCCGGGTCGAGGGGCGCGAGGTGGTCATCGTAGCCAACGACGCCACGGTGAAGGGGGGCACCTACTTCCCCATGACCGTGAAGAAACACCTGCGGGCCCAGGAGATCGCCACGGAAAACGGCCTGCCGTGCATCTACCTGGTGGATTCGGGCGGAGCCAACCTCCCCTACTGGACGGATGTGTTTCCCGACCGGGAGCACTTCGGGCGCATCTTTTTCAACCAGGCCCAGATGTCCAGCAAGGGCATTCCTCAAATCGCGGTGGTGATGGGCAGTTGCACCGCCGGGGGCACCTACGTGCCGGCCCTGGCCGACGAGAGCGTCATCGTCAAGGGCACCGGCACCATCTTTCTCGGCGGTCCGCCCCTGGTGAAGGCCGCGACGGGCGAGGAGGTGAGCGCCGAGGAGCTGGGCGGGGCGGAGGTGCATGCCTTCCGCTCCGGGGTGGTCGACCATTACGCCCTTGACGATCCCGATGCGCTGCGGATAACCCGTGAAATCGTCGCCCATCTCAATTCCGGCCCGAAGCAGCCCCTGGAGCGCGCCGCGCCCGAGCCGCCCTTGTACGATCCGGAGGAGCTGCTGGGCGTGCTGCCCACGGACACCCGCACCCCCTACGAGGTCCACGAGGTGATCTGCCGGCTGGTGGACGGCAGCCGCCTGCACGAGTTCAAGACCCACTACGGAAAGGAGTTGGTCTGCGGGTTCGCCCACATCGAGGGCTATCCGGTGGGAATCCTGGCCAACAACGGCATCCTATTCAGCGAAAGCGCGATCAAGGGCGCCCATTTCATCCAGCTGGCCGCTCAGCGCCAAATTCCGCTGATTTTCCTGCAGAACATCACCGGATTCATGGTGGGACGCGAGTACGAAACCCGCGGTATCGCCAAGGACGGGGCGAAGCTGGTGACAGCGGTCTCCACCTGTGGGGTGCCGCGGTTCACCCTGATCGTCGGCGGCTCCTTCGGTGCCGGGAACTATGGCATGTGCGGCCGGGCCTATTCCCCGCGCCTGCTGTGGATGTGGCCCAACGCCCGCATCTCGGTGATGGGCGGAGAGCAGGCGGCCAGCGTGCTGGCCACGGTGCGCCAGGACAACCGCGCCGCCCAGGGCCAGCCGCTCATGGACGAGCAGGAATTGAGCGATTTCAAGCAGCCGATCCTGGACGCCTACGAGCGGGAGGGCTCCCCCTACTTCAGCACCGCGCACCTGTGGGACGACGGCATTCTCCACCCCGCCGATTCGCGGCAGGCGCTTGCGCTGGGGATCGCCGCGTCGCTCAACCGCCCGTTCGAAAAGACCCCATTCGGGGTCTTCCGCATGTGACGGAACTCATTGCGGGGCACCACCGCCTCGTCCCGGACTCCCGTTCCCGCGAGCCGTGCGCAGGCTCCCCGGCCGGACCGGCGGCGCACCGGCGGCGGCGGATCGCCGCAATCGTCGCCGTATCCGTGTCGGCTGCGATGCTGGGCGCCCTGCCCGCCGGAGCCCAGGCCCCCAATGCCCAAGTCCCCAGAGCCCAAGTCACCGAGCCGCCCCTGTACCGGCTGACCGCGCTGCTCGATCCGTCCGGGCACACGATTCGGGCGGAGTTGCGCGTGTCGGTACCGGCGGAAGATCCGCGGCCCCGCGACGAATGGTGGTTCCACCTGCCCCCCAACCGGTTCGCCGCCGAGGATCCGCGCGGGCCGCGGCGGGAGACCGATTCGGTGCCCTTCGGGTTTTCCTTCCTCGGGCCCCTGCGCATCGATCCCTTGTTTCCCGCCGGATACAGCGCCGGATCGATCCGCGTTCTCGCCGTCAGCGACGGGGCCGGGCGGCCCTTGGATTTCCGCCTCGAGGCGAATCCGCTCCTGCCCGAGGGTTTCCACGCCGGCGAGGCCTTGTTGCGCGTGACGTTCGGCGCCGGCTCGGCGGGGAGCGAGGTGCGGATCGAGTTCGAGACCCATCTGCCCCAGCGTTACTGGGACGGCTGGAGCGCCGCGGGCGTCTTCGCCGAGCGCTGGCATCCGGTCTTGCTCGAATACCGCGGCGGTCAATGGCTGCGCGACGTGGGGGAGCCGACCCCCGGCCGCTACGAGGCGGCGGTCACGTCGCTGCGCGGGGGAACGTTGGTGCTCCCCGATACGCCGCCGGTGGGGATTCGGCCGGGCATCCCGGTTGCCTATCCACTCCACGCAACGCCCCTCCGGAGCTTTCCGCTGATCTTCCTCCACCGCGCCGAAACGGTGAGCATCGACCACGGCGGCATCCGAATCGTGTCGGCGTTCCCGGCGGGTCACGAACGGATCGGCGCGTTACTCGTCGACATCGCCGCGGAGTTTCTCGATTTCCTCGAAACGTCTTTTGGCCTGGTCTACCCCAAGCGCTCGCTGACGTTGGTGCAGTTCGACGCGCTGTCGGGTGACCCCCGCACCGCCAGCGGAACCGTCGCCGTGCCCCTCGCCGATTACGAGGAAAGCCGGCTGCTGGACCGCGTGTTGGTGGGGCGGGTGAGCCGCGCCATCGCCCGGCAGTGGTTCGGCGAAACCCTGTGGGTCGGCGAGACGGAGGAGGCCTGGCTCGCTTTCGGTCCGGCGGGCTATCTGTCCCTGGCGTTTTTCGACTTCCTCTACGGAGCGGACGCCCCGACCCACACCCTCACCGACTGGCTCGCCCCCCGCTACCGGGAACACTACTTCGAGGAGCCGGTGCGGCAGCTGATCCGCCTGGAAGAAGACGCCCCCCTCGTCCTCCACCGGCTGCGGGAACCCAAGGAGCGGACGGTGCGGGTCGTGATCCACCACAAGGCACCGCTGGTGGTCGGGCAACTCGAGTACGTGATGGACGAGCGGCCGTTCCGCAAGGGGCTGCGCCGGTTCGTACGCCGCCAGTCCTACCGCCGGGTGACGACCGAATCCTTCCGCCAGGCCATGGAATCCGCCGCGGAACGCGACCTGGGCTGGTTTTTCGACGACTGGGTGCGCCGGGCGACACCGCTGGACTATGCTCTGGAAGACGTGCGGGAGGAGATCACCGGCTCCGGCACTCGGCTGCTCGTCTCCGTCGTCCGGCTCCAGGGCGGCCGCATGCCGGTGGAAGTCCGCGTGGCAACCGAAAGCGGAGAGCCCCTCTCGCGGCGTTGGGACGGGGTGGACCGCACGACGACGCTCATCTTCCACACCCGCTCGCCCGTGGTGCGCGTTGTGCTCGACCCGGATGAGCGGTTGCTCGAAATCGACCGGCAAAACAATTACTCGGAGGCCAACGTAAGGGTGCGGCCGATCTTCGATTGGGCCAAGAACCGGGAAATGCTGGTCTCCCTCCACGGCCGAGCGGGGGGCAACGCGATCGACGGAAACTATGTGGGATTGGGCGTCAACGTCAACGCCGATCCGGACAATCAGTTCTATTTTCTCCCCGGCTACGGGCAGGAAAGCGAAAGTCTCATCTTCGACGTCGGCTGGACCCATCGCCGGCTATTCGTTCCGCGGCTTTCCTTTACGCTGCGCCGTACACGGATCGGAGGGCGCGACATCCTGGGCTTTGGGTTGACGTACCAGCACGACACTCCGGAACGAATGGCGCTGTATTCCACCGTCGAGTACCGGCTGGAACGGGTGGACGAGTTACCCGCGGACCAGACCGTGGGCTCCGCGCTTCAATCCCCGGGTGACGTTAACAACCTCAATGTCTTCGAGGAATTCTTCGTACAACCCAACGGCCCCACCTATCACGGGGCCACCCTGGAATTCGAACGGTCGACCCGCGGCTTCGACAGCGATTTCGAGTACACCCTCGCCCGGGGCACTCTGCTCAACGGGTTCCAGCTGGCCCACAACCATCAACTGGAATTAGAGGTCATCCGTGGCGGAATCGACGGCGAAGCGCCGGTACAGAAAAAATTGCTCCTCGGCGATCCGCTGGTGCTGCGAGGCTATCCGCGCAGTCTGCGGCTGCTCAGCGACCAGCTCATCGCCGTCCGCTTGGACTACCGCTATGTCTTTTCCCGCACTCTGCATGGGCGGGAAGTGCAATCGCGGAAGCTGACGGCGATCTTGTTCGTCGATGCGGGCAAGGGCTGGAACAACGGGGAGCGCCCCAGCGACCGCAGCCAGAGGCAGGACTACGGGGTGGGGCTGGAGGTGGAGTTGGATTTCCTCAACCAAGTCGCGTTTCCGCTACGGATCGAGGTGGCCCGGCCCTTTAACGATCCGGATTTCCGGGACACCCAATTCGTCTTCTTTCAGGCACTCGCATTCTTTTGAGAGGCCGTCAAGGGCTGATTGCACGAGTGGCGGACGGTTGCGTTCCGGCGCCCGCTTACCGCAGCCCGGGGCTGGACTGCAGCGCATTCGTCTTAGCCTGGAGCGCCAAAGCAGCACACCGCTCCACCAAGCGCCGGAGGCGCGTTGACGCAGAAAGACTCAACGCCCGCGGCTATCGTTTTTCCGCACTATCGCCTCCCGCGGCACAA
>JAPUJL010000276.1 GCA_027296185.1 SAR324 cluster bacterium
CTGGGGGCGGTGGCCTCCCCGGCGCTGGGAGGCGGCACATGATCCGGCTCACGCCTCAAACCGGCATCGTGCTGGCGCTCCAGGCCGCGGTGCTGACGGTGCTGCTGGACCGCCCGATCAATCTCCTGCTGCTGGCCGCGGCGGCCGGGGCCTACTGGATCGCGGGAGGCGGCCTCCGCTATTGGCGGATCGTCGCGTTGCTGCTCGCGCTGGGGACGTGGGGGCTGCTGGTCACCCAGGGCCTATTCTACGGGGGGGATCCGCGGACGGTGTGGGTGACCCTGCTCGGCCCCGAGGCGTTCCCCCTGGGTGTGCCGCCCGGAATGTACCTGTACCGGGAGGGGCTGTGGCATGGCCTGGTGCAATCCCTCCGGTTCGATACGGTGTTGCTGATGGGGGCGGCCCTGCTGGCCCGCCACGACATCGACGAGCTGGCGGGCGGCATGCGCGCCCTGCGTCTGCCCGCGCCGCTGGCCTTCCTTTTCACCCTGGCCCTGCGCTTCACCCCCGTGATGGCGGCGGAGGCCCGGGCGGTGTGGGTGGCCCAGCGGCTGCGGGGGCTGCGCGTGTTCACCGGAAATCCGCTCCGCTGGCCCGCTCAGACGGCCCTGGCCGTGCGGGCGTGGCTGCTGCCCCTGTTGGCCGGGATGGTGCGTCGGGCAGACGAGGTGGCCGCGGCACTGATCAGCCGGGGCTGGAGCCCCGACCACGCCACGCCACCGGCCGCCACGCCGCCCGGGGAGCGGGTCCTTTGGGCCGGGGGCTTCGCCGCGCTGGTACCCCTCGCCGCCGCCCAGGTGCTGACGCGGCTGTACCAGGCGGGCCTGCTCTACCGTGACTGGCTCGACTGGGTCTATTTCGTCACGGCCAACTATGTCTAGGGGGACACTGTGCCGGGGGCTGGGCGAGTCCGCTGCCGGGGCTTGTTTCCGGAGCTCGGGTCTGCTGGCGTTTTTCTTGTCCGCCCTGGCGATCCCGCTCGCCGCCGCCGCTCAAGGGGATCGGGGCCCGTCACTTACTTTCGTGCGCGGCGGCATCGTCGTCGAATGGGACCTCCCAGCCGAAGAAACACCGCCCTTCACGTTAAACGGACGGGCCGCGGCCAGGCGGCCTTTAGGAGCGGAGGGGAGCTGGCTCGTCGAAACGGCCTGGGCACCCCAGGAGTCCTACACCCTCGCCTGGATCGAAGGGGGCGCCGAGCGCTCGTTGCGGGCCGCCGCCCCCTTGCGCCCCATGCCCTGGCGGGTGTGGTGGATCGACTGGTCCGCCGATCCGCGGCAACGGGCGGGAATCAGCGCCCTGGCCTTCGCTCCCGGCGGAAGGCGCCTGGCTATCGGCTCCTTCGACGGCCGGGTGCGGGTGGTGGAGACCGCCACGGGCCAGACACGCTGGACGCTGCACCGGCCCGGGCGGGTGATCAAGCACCTCCAGTTCGCCGAGGCGGGCGGGCGCCTGTACGTGGGGGAGCAGGGTCCCCGGGGCATCCTCGCCGCCTACGACCTCGCCGGGGAGCGGGCGGAGCCCCTGTGGCGCTTCGAGTCCGCCCAAGAACTGGGCACTTCCCAGCCCGCCGATCCGCAAGGCCCCCTGGGCTGGGTCACCTATCCCGGCGTCTACCGGATCGCCGCCCGGGGGGGAGATGTCCTGGCCGCCTTCACCCGCAGTTGGCCGCGGAACGGGCGGCGGGCCACCCTGGCCCGCCTGGTACGCCTGGACGGCGCCACCGGGCGGGTGCGCTGGGCGTACCCGGCGGACGGACCGGCCACCCAGATGCTCACCTGGTTCGACGTGGATGCCGCGGGGCGAAGCGTCGTGTTCCCGCTGCAACTGCCCTTCGGTTCCATTCCCCGGCCCGGCGGGGGAGAGGAATCGAAAGTGGTGGTGCTGGATGGCGCCACGGGAATCCCCCGCTTCGGCAGCACCGTGGCCCCGCTCCCGCCCCATTACTTCGCCGCTTTCTGGCGCGGCGTCGCCTTCGACCCGGGGGGACGGCGGCTCGCCTTCTCCACCGAGGACGGCCGCGGGTTTCTCTACATCCGCGACGGCGAGACTTGGCGCGAGACCCGGCGGCTGCTCCTGGTGGAGCCCATGGAACTGGGCGGGGTCGTGGTCACGGCCACCAACGGCACCCTCGCCGCCACCGCGGCGGGGCCGCTCTTCGCCACCGGCGAGACCTACGTCCCGTTGGAATATCGCTCGCCGGACGCGGAGCCCGTAGCCGAGCACCCTCAGAGCAACACCCTGTTCGGACTGGATTGGGCGGGCAATACCCGCTGGCTGTGGCGGCTGGACGCCGACCTGATGGGGCTGTCGCTCAGTGCCGACGAGGCAACGCTGGCCCTGGCCCAAGGCCACGAGATCGGCTCGCGCCCCCGCGCGTTTCAAGGGCTGGCAGTGCTCGATCTCGGCCGGCCCGGGTCGGGCCGCGACAAGCTGCGCTACCGCTATCCTATCGAGGGCCGGGCGGTATACGACGGGGTCGCCATCTCCCCCGCTGGCCGATGGATCGCCCTCGCGGAGGCGCCGCTGACGGACCGGAAGCGGGGGTTGACCCGCGGCGCCCACCGGGTGCATCTGATCCGGTGAAGGGCAGGCGGAGAGCCGAATGGTCTGGGAGGAATCCCGGCCGGCTCAGGGGGCCGGTTCGATCCGCTGCACCTGATTGCCCTCCGCCACGTAGGCCGCCTCGGCCATGGCGATGAAGAGGCCCGTCTCGGTGACTCCGGTGATGGCTTTGAGTTGGCGTTCCAGAGTGGGCGGGTGCGCAATTTGGCCGAAGGTGCAATCCAGGATGTAGCCCTGATTGTCGGTGACGAACGGCGCGCCTTCGCGCTCCCGCAGCGTCACCCCGGCTCCCAGGGCACGGACTTTTTCCGCCACCACTTGCCAGCCGAAGGGAATGACCTCGATCGGCAGCGGGAAC
>JAPUJL010000277.1 GCA_027296185.1 SAR324 cluster bacterium
GTATTGGCGAACCGCAACCTGGAACGCCTGGCCGAGGAATCGTGGCCGGACTTCGAAACGATGGAGGCCCTCATCGCCCGGGAGCGGGAACGGGTCGAGCGGGTCGACGTTCACACTCCCTACCTGGAGTGCCTCGATGCCCATCCAGTACTGCGGCTCGGGGAGCTGTGCGCCACCCTGAAGGAGCTGGGCCAGGCGGGGCGCCTGCGGTGGGTGGTGGACCCCGTGTGGGGCGCCTCGGTACCGGTTTACCGGCGCATCCTCGAGCGGGTGGGACAGGAGGCCTTGACGCTCCTGCACACCGAGGACGATCCCTACTTCGGCGGACAGACCACCGAGCCCAACGAGCAGACCTTGTCCGACGCGCTCGGCGTGCTTGCAGACGACCCGGCGGAATTCAAGGTGGCGATCCGCAACGACCCGGACTGCGACCGGGGGCTCGTCGGCGACGACGGAGGGGCGATCAAAACCAACCGCTTCGCGGCCCTCGTCATGCGCTACCTCATCGATGCGGGAGCCGCGGGCGACATCGCCACGACCCTGCCCACCAGTCACTTCGGGCCGGACTATGCCCGCGCGCGCGGCGGGGCGGTGCACATCACTCCCACGGGCTTCAAGCATTTCCGCCCCTTCCTGAAGACGGGCCGCACCATGCTCGCCTACGAGGAAAGCGACGGGCTCACCATCGCCGAACACAGCCTGGACAAGGACGGAATCGTCACCGGGTTGCTCGCCCTCCGCATCGTGCTGCACTACGGAAAGTCCCTCGGCGAACTGCTGGGTGAAATCGAGGCGGAGTTCGGGCGCTACCACTGGGAGCAACTGACCTTCACGATCGACATCTCCGCCCGCGAGGCCCTGCAGCGGCTGGCCCGGCTCGCCGAATACCGGCCCGGCCGCCGCATCGAGGCCAACGGCCGCGCCTACACCCTGGCCGAAGTGAACGCGGAGGACGGCTATAAATTCGTCTTCGAGGATGGAAGCTGGGTCATGATGCGCCCGTCCGGCACGGAGCCCAAAGTGCGCATCTATGCGGAGACGAAGGAAAGCATGGAAGCCACCCACGAGCTGACCAAGCTTGGCCAGGCCATCGCGCTGGAAGCGATCCGCGAGCCATAGGGCCGAACCCCTGGCGGCGCTCCGGTCCGCCGACCCCCGACCGACTGCACACGAGGGCCATCCGATGCGCGAACCGTTTCACGTGTTGTATCCGATCAGCGGCAACCCGCCCACCTGGGGCCATGCGGACGTGATGGAGCGCGCCGCGGGCACTTTCGACCGGGTGACCTGGGCCCTGGCGGTCAATCCCAAGAAGCAAACCCTGTTCAGCACCGAGGATCGGCTGGCGATGATGGAGGAGTACGTCCGCCATTTCAAGCTGGACAACGTCACCCTGGCCAGTTACGAGGGCGCCACCGTGCGCTACGCCGAGCTGATTGGCGCCCGCACCATCCTGAAAGGGCTCCGCAACGCCAGCGACCTGCAGTCGGAGATGGAGCAGGCGACGGGGAACCGGGGAATCAACGGCCGCATCGAAACGTTGGCCATGTTCACCACCCCCCGCTATTCGGTGATCAGTTCCAGCCTCATCCGCGAGCTGGCGTTGCTCGGCGAGGATATTTCCCCCTACGTCCATCCCGCGGTCGAGGCTCGCATCGGGCAGATCCTGGGTAGCAAAGGGGCCGGCACCATGGTATGAGTTGCCAAGATATGATCGGGACGTGCGCGGCTCGGCCAAGCGGCCGGCCGTCCCCCGATCTCCTACCGGACAGGTCGCCATGGATGGGTACCCCGGAAGGCGATGGCCGAAAGGATTCGGCGTGTTGGCAGCGCTCCTGCTGACGGCGAGCCTGCTGAGCTTCCATCCCTTCGATCCCACGATTAACAATTTGCTGACGCCCCTCGGCGGGGTGCGGAACTGGCTGGGTCTGCCGGGCGCCCTCATCGGCGGGTCGCTGGTCGAGGGGGCCGGGGCCGCCTCGTTCCTCCTTCCGCTGCTGATCGTCCACTGGTGCTTCAATCGCCGCGCCCGGCCCCGCTGGCGGAGCTTCGCGTTTCATTCCGCCGCGCTGCTGCTGATCGCCGCCTCTCTCCACGGGCTGCTGGTGAATTCGCCCCTGCCCGATCCCAGCGGACCGGGCCTGCTCGGCTGGGCCGCCGGACGCTGGCTGGAATCCACCGTGGGCCCGCAACTGGGCGGACTGCTGCTGGTGGCCGGGCTGGCCTATGCGATGACGAAGATTGCCTATCCGGTCTATTGGGGGAAGCGGGGATGGGAGGCTTGGATGTTTACCCGCTACGCGCTCACGGTTGGGCGCCGCCGGGGTGCCGCACTTGCCGCCAATGGACTGCGGGCATCGGTCGGGCTCGCCGGTGCCGCGGGTCACGGTGCCCATCGCATGGTCTGGGCCTGCGCCCAATCTCTTCGCTCGCTCCGGCGCGCGGTCGGCGGCGCGCTGATGAATACCTGGCGCACCCCGCTGCCCAGCCTCTCGGCGAGCCTGAGATCCGCGGCGGCCGGGAGTCGGTTCGCGTCAAGCGGGAAATTGCCCGCCGCTGCGGTCGAGCAGGCGGACGGATTCGACAGTTGGTTTTCCGGTGGCAAACCCATTGAGCCCTTGGACGGAGTCGACGGAGACAGGGCCCCTCCGGTGGGCGGGACGGAGGAGGAGATCGGCCCGGAACCGGCCGCTCCCTCCGGCCCGGTCCGGGACTGGGCCGAGGCGTTCCGCAATTACGAGGAAAACCTGGACCTGGACTGGGAAGAGAAGGTGTTGAAGTCCCGCCGGGTGCGGCGGCCCGGCCCCGACCGGAAGGAAGACGACGATTCGCAGGAAGAGGCGGGGTGAACTTTCGCTCCGGCCTGCCGTTGATATCCCTAAGGGAGCGGCGCCGCTCCGCTCCCGGCTTGGATCGATGTGCAAGCGAAACCCTTGACAGGCGCTTTTCCCGTGCGTAGGCTTCTTGGTAGGTTCGCTTGCGTTTCGTCTGCAGATTTTTCCAAGATCGGTCCCAGATTTGCATTTGTGGTACGGTGGCACGTGCCGCCTCCCTACGTAGCTTGACGCACGATCTGAAATACGATACCCAACCATCACCCCTAGTTACCGCCTCGCTGCCAAATCCAGTCTTCCTGACACCATCGAAATCGTCGCAGCCCATCGGGGTAATCGCATCGCCCGAAGGAACAGGTTGATCGCCAACAGTTTGGTGTACTTCCCGAGATTCTAACCAGGTTTTTTAATTTCTTTCCCCTGTCCAAATGGGGAAATCGAGAGATCGGGCACAGGGGCCGCTCAAGCGGCTCTCATCGCGTGCCCGGTCGCGTGTGGGCACCGCATGGGGCGGTGCAGTGCGCGTAGCCATCGTTTCCCTTCCCTCCCAATCGAAGCGTCCATGAAGAATACAGCACAGGCCGAAGGAGGCGCGAAGAAGGAGCCGGCGATCCCCGTGGCTCCCGAAGAAGCGCCCAGCAAGGAAACCGCCAGCAAGGAAGCGTCCAGCAGGGAAACCCCGCCGCCGCCCATCCCTCCCCCGATGGATCTGACCGAGTTGAAGCGGCTCAGCATTGGCGAGCTCAACCAACGGGCCAGGGTGTTCCGCATCGAGCACGCCAGCGGCATGCGCCGGCAGGAGTTGATCTTCGCGCTGCTGGACGCCCAGTCGAATATTAATGGATTGATCTACGGCGCCGGGGTGCTCGAAACCCTGCCGGACGGATTCGGGTTCCTGCGCTCACCCGACTATAATTACCTGCCGGGCCCTGACGACATCTACGTATCGCCCTCCCAGATCCGGCGCTTTAATATGCGCACCGGCGACACCATCTCCGGGCAGATCCGCCCGCCGAAGGAAAACGAGCGGTATTACGCCCTGCTGAAGGTCGAGGACCTGAACTTCGAGCCGCCGGAACAATCCAGGGACAAGATTCTCTTCGACAACCTGACGCCTTTGTATCCGGAGCAGCGGATGGTGCTGGAACGGGATGCGGAGGAACTGACCACGCGCATCATGGACCTGATCGCGCCCATCGGCATGGGGCAACGCGGGTTGATCGTCGCCCCGCCGCGCACGGGCAAGACCATGATCCTCCAGAGCATCGCCAACAGCATCTCCGTCAACTACCCCAAAACGGTGCTCATCGTGCTGCTCATCGACGAGCGGCCGGAGGAAGTCACCGACATGGAGCGGTCGGTGGACGGTGAGGTCATCAGCTCCACATTCGACGAGCCGGCCACGCGCCACGTGCAGGTGGCGGAGATGGTGATCGAGAAGGCCAAGCGGCTGGTCGAGCACCAGCGCGACGTGGTGATCCTGCTCGATTCCATCACCCGGCTGGCACGCGCCTACAACTCGGTGGTGCCGCCGAGCGGCAAGATCCTTTCCGGCGGCGTCGATTCCAACGCGCTGCACAAGCCCAAGCGCTTTTTCGGCGCGGCGCGGAACGTGGAGCAGGGCGGATCGCTGACGATCATCGCCACGGCGCTGATCGATACCGGCAGCCGCATGGACGAGGTGATCTTCGAGGAGTTCAAGGGCACCGGCAACATGGAGTTGGCGCTGGACCGAAAATTGGTCGACAAGCGCATTTTCCCCGCCATCGACATCAACAAATCGGCGACCCGCAAAGAGGAGTTGCTGATCCAGAAGTGCGATCTGGACCGCATCTGGGTGCTCCGGCGGGTGTTGCAGCCGCTCAACGTGGTGGAGAGCATGGAATTTCTGACCGGCAAGCTGGGCAGCTTTCCCTCCAACGCAGAATTTCTCGATATGATGGACAAGATGTAACCGGCCGCACCGGCTGGAGCGGCCCGTCAAGCGGCCGCCGGCGCACCCGCGGCACCAGGGACGGCCGCCTGAGGCGCGGAATCAATCTTTCGCAAAACCGGAAGCGTCATGAAGCCCGATATCCATCCCGAATTCAAAGAAACCACCTTTCGTTGCGCGTGCGGCAATACGTTCACGGCCATGTCCACCCTGGGCGGCGAGCACAGGATGGAAATTTGCTCCAATTGTCACCCATTCTTTACGGGCAAGGAGAAGCTGATCGATACGGCCGGCCGGATCGAAAAATTCAGGCGGCGCTACGCCAAGAAGGCCAACGCGTGATGCCGACCCTTGGCGATGTTTGGCAATCTGGAAGAAATTAAAGTCCGCTTCGAGGAGGTCACCCGCCTGCTCAGCGATCCCGAGGTTGCGCGCGACCCCGCCCGTTACATCAAGCTCGGTAAGGAACACAACCACCTCAGCCCCATCGTCTCGGCCTACGACCGCTACGCCAAGATCGAGCACGAGCTGGAAAGCCAGCAGGAAATCCTCGACGACCCTGCCGAGGATCCGGAAATCAAGCAGTTGGCCCAGCAGGAAGTCCCCACCCTCCGCACGGACCTGGAGCAGCTCGGCCAGGAGTTGAAGCTCCTGCTGGTGCCCCGCGATCCCCTGGACGACAGCAATATTGTCCTGGAAATCCGCGCCGGTACGGGCGGCGACGAAGCGGCCCTGTTCGCGGGGGATCTGCTGAAAATGTACCTTCGCTACGCGGAGCGCCAGGGGTGGCGCAGCGAAATGCTCAGCTCCAGCCTCAGCGAGGTGGGTGGGTTCAAGGAGGCCATCCTGGGGATCGAGGGCAACGAGGTCTACAAACGCCTCAAGTTCGAGAGCGGCGTGCACCGCGTCCAAAGGGTGCCCCAGACGGAAACTCAGGGCCGCATCCACACCTCCGCCGCGACGGTGGCCGTGATGGCCGAGGCGGAAGAGGTGGAGGTGGAACTCAACCCCAACGATCTGCGCATCGACGTCTTTCGCTCCTCCGGCCCCGGGGGGCAGAGCGTGAACACCACCGATTCCGCCGTGCGCGTCACCCACCAGCCCTCGGGCATCGTCGTGCAATGCCAGGACGAAAAGTCCCAGCACAAGAACAAGTCCAAGGCGATGAAGATCCTCCGCGCCCGGCTCTACGAGCGGCAACTGGCCGAGCAGCAGCAGGAGCAGGCGGCCCAGCGGCGGAGCATGGTGGGCACCGGCGACCGCAGCGAGCGCATCCGCACCTACAACTTTCCCCAGGGCCGCGTCACCGATCACCGCATCGGGCTGACCGCCTACAAGCTGAGCAACATCCTCCAGGGGGAGCTGGACGAGTTCGTCGACGGGCTCCTCGCCCACGACGAAGCCGAAAAGCTCAAGCACGGGGAGCAGGAGGCGAGTTGATAGGCTGAGGGCTGCACCCGCTCAATCCTCAGGCCTCGCCCCCTCAAGCCTCAGCCCTCGGCCCCCTTCATCATCTCTACGAACCGGTCG
>JAPUJL010000278.1 GCA_027296185.1 SAR324 cluster bacterium
AAGAGCTGGAGCGGCGGGAAATCCAGCGTACCCTCGCCACCGAGCAGGAGGAGCGGGACCGCCAGATCGCCCTGGTCGGCAAGGACGAGCAGTTGGAGAAATCCCGGGTGCAGATGGCCCGGGCCATCGAGTTGGAAGAGCGGGACCGCCAGATCGCTCTCATCGGAAAGGAACAGGAGCGCGAGCGCGCCGATATCCGCCGCTACCTGGCCCGGGAAAAGGAGGAGCGGGACCGCCAGATCGCCATGGCCGGCAAAACCCGCGAGCTGGAGGAGGCCGAAACCGAGCGGCTGCGTGTCACGGCGGATCGGGAACAAGCCGAGCACGACGCCTTCTCCGTGCGCATCGTCGCCGAGGCGGAACGAGAGAAGGAGATCGAGCGCATCCAGGCGGAATCGGTGGCCGGCACGCGCAAAATCGACGAAGAGAACAAGGCCACCATCACCACCATGCACATGGTGAGTCAGGCCGAGGCGCGCAAGCGGGCTTCAGTCCAGGAGGCCGAGGCGACGGTGACCCGCGCCCGCGCCGGCAGCGAGGCCCAGCAGATCACCGCCCTGGGCATCGAGCGGGAGGCGGGCGCCACGGGCCGTGCGGAGATGGAAATCGAGGCGTTGCGGGTGGTCAACAACCAGCGGTCGCTGGAAGCCGACGCGGCGGGGCTGGAGGCCAAGGCGGACGCGCTGAAGAAGTACAACGAGGCGGCGACCTTCCTCGAGTTGGCGCAGATGCACATCACCGCCGAGCGCGACGTGCTGATCGACCAGGCCAAAGCCATGGGCAACGCCCTCAGCGGCGCGCAGATTCGCATGTACGGCAGCGAGAACGGCACCATGGATACCATCCGCAAGATGTTCAACTCGGGCTTCGCCATCGGCGAGGCCATGGAGGGGCTGGCCCACTCACTGCCCCAGGGCTTGCGCGAGCGCTTCGCCCAGAACGGGCTGCGGGGCATCTTCGGCAAGCCTTTCTCCAACGGCAACATCAAGGAAATAATCGGTCAGTTGAGCGGCCTCATCCAGCAGGGCCTGGGCTCCCGGCAGGCGCGGCAAGTGCCTTTCGAGCAAGGGCTGGTGAAGCTCCAGGAGACGGCGGGCGAGGACGAGGCGCTCGCTGGCGCCATCGATCTGCTGAAGGAGGTCAATCAGCACGGGCTGTTCGACGACGTACCCTTCGACAAGGTGTGGGCGCTGGTGCAACAGGCGGCGGAAAAGTCCGAGTAACCCCGAGGGCGGCCCGCAGCCGTTTTCTCGAGTGCGCGCCCCCGCCCTTTCCGGGGGCGTAGCACCTCCCATTCAATCGATACGATTCGGCAATACGCCATGGCTCAGATCGACGTCGTGCTGGAACACGTGGACAAGACCTTTCCCGGCGGCACCCGCGCCGTGAGGGACTTCAACGCCGAGATCGAGCACGGCGAGTTCATGGCCATGCTCGGACCGAGCGGGTGCGGCAAGACGACGACCCTGCGCATGATCGGCGGGCTGGAAGAGGTGACCGAAGGCCGTATCTTCATCGGCGGGAAAGAAGTCACCGACCTGCCGCCCTCCCAGCGCGATACGTCGATGATGTTCCAGAGCTTCGCGCTATTCCCCCACCGCACCGTGGCGCAGAACATCGAGTTCAGCCTGAAGATGCAGGGGGTGCCGAAGGCAGTGCGCGACGCCCGCGTGGGCGCCATGCTGGACAAGGTGGAACTCACCCCGCTGGCCGACCGGCGGCCCCACGAGTTGAGTGGCGGCCAGCAGCAGCGGGTCGCCCTGGGGCGGGCGCTGATCAGCGAGCCCACCGTGCTGCTGCTCGACGAGCCATTGGGCTCTCTGGACTACGGCCTGCGGGCCTCGATGATGGTGGAACTCAAGAAAATTCAGCGGGAACTGGGCATCACGTTCGTTATGGTCACCCACTCCCAGCAGGAGGCCATGTCCATGGCGGACCGGGTGATCGTGATGAGCGACGCGATCATTCAGCAGACCGGCACCTCCCGCGAGATTTACGAGGCTCCCCGCACCCGATTCGTGGCCGAGTTCATCGGCAAGAACAACCTGTTCAAGGGCATCCTGGCTTCCCGCAGCGGCTCCATGGCGTTCGTGGAGAACGGCGGCCACCATTACTACGTGAAAGTTCCCGACTACGCCGAATCGCTGCCCCTCGGCGAGGAGGTTTACTTTTCCGTGCGAGCCGACTTGATGCACACCGGCGTCAACGAGGACATGGCGAACCACGTCGAGGGCGCCTATGTCACCAGCGAATTCATGGGGTCGCTGGAGACGGACGTGTTCGAGGTGGGCAAGGGGCTATACGTCCATGTTGAGCAGCACCGCTCCACCTCCGACCGCTCCTACGAGATAGGCGAGCGCCAGACGATCTGCTGGTCCAGCGACGCGGGCGTTCTCCTCGTCTGACCCGGCGCCCCCGCCGGGGCGCCGATCCCACACCGCACTGTCTTCCACCGCGGCGGGGTGCTGCGTCCCGCCGTCAATCGGCCACTTCGACGATCGCCTCGATTTCCACGGTAATCCCGAAGGGCAGGGAGCCCATGCCCACCGCCGAGCGGGCGTGGCGCCCCTTATCCCCAAAGACCTCGACCATCAGATCGGAGAAGCCGTTGATGACCTGGGGCTGCTCGCCGAAATCGGGCACGCCATTGACCATTCCCAGCACCTTCACGATCCGGTTCACCTTATCCAGGTTTCCCAGCGCCTCCTTGAGCCGGGCGATTTGCACTAGACCGATGCTGCGGGCGTGCTGGTAGGCCTCTTCCACCG
>JAPUJL010000279.1 GCA_027296185.1 SAR324 cluster bacterium
GAACTCACCGGAGAAAACGACCGCTCGGCCTAAGCCTCCCGCAGTCCCTAGGAAGACGCGCTGAGGCCGTAGGCGACGCCGGTCGCCTCGCGGTGATTTGGGTTCGAGTCGGCCTTGCCGTGGAACGGGGCGCTTCGCCCGCGATTTGGGTTCCCGTTAAAAATTCGCACTGAGGCCATAGGCGACGCCGGTTGCCTCGAACACGCTCTCGGAGAGGGTGGGGTGGGCGTGGACGGTGGATAGGATTTCCTCGCGGGTCGCCTCGAGGCGCATGGCCAGGCCGAGCTCGGCAATGAGTTCGGTGACATCCGGGCCGATCAGGTGGGCGCCCAGCAGTTGCCCGTAGGGCTCCCCGAAGATGAGCTTCACCATGCCCTCGAGGTGGCGGATGGCGTTGGCCTTGCCCGAGGCGGCGAAGGGGAAGCGCCCCACCTTGTAGTCCAGCCCCTGCTCCTTGCACTGGGGCTCCGTGAGCCCGATGGAGGCCACCTGGGGCTGGCAGTAGGTGCAGGCGGGAATCTGGCCGTAGTCCACGGGGTGTACCGGCTCGCCGCGGATGGCGGCCACGGCCACCTCCGCCTCCGCCGAGGCCTTGTGGGCGAGTAATTGGTGGCCGGCGGCGTCGCCGATGGCGTACACGTGGGGCACGTTGGTCCGCATCCGCTCGTCCACCCGGACGAATCCCCGCTCCAGGGCCAGGCCGATCCCTTCCGCGCCGATCCCATCCACGTTGGCCTCCATCCCGATGGCGATCAGGGCCATGTCGCAGGTCAGGTCCTGCTTGCCCTCGGGACCCTCCAGCACGGCCTCCACCTTGCCCTTGCCGGCCTTGAACCGCTTGACCGCGGTCTCCGGGTAGCACCGCACCCCTCCGCGCTTGAAGCTCTTCAGGAGCACCTCGGCCACCTCGGGGTCTTCCTGGGGCAGCAGTTGGGGCAGCATCTCGACGAGGTGCACTTCCACGCCGAAGGCGTTGAAGTAGTAGGCGAATTCGACGCCGATGGCTCCCGCGCCGACGATCAGGAGGCGCTTGGGAAAGGACTCGAGCAGCAACGCCTCGCGGTAGGAGATCACGGTTTTTCCGTCCACCGGAAACGCCGGAATGGCCCGGGGCCGGGCGCCGGTGGCCAGGATCGTGTCTTTTGCGGCGATGCGCCGGGGTGTCTGCCCTTCCTGTTGGACCTCGATCTCTTGGGGGGAGATGAAGCTTCCGGTGCCGGGGGCGTGCTCGACCTTGTACTTGCGCAGCAGCGAGGCGACGCCGCGGTTCATCTTGTCCGCTACGCGCCGCGAGCCGGCGACGATCTTGCCCGTGTCGAACCCCAGCTGACCCACGGTCAGGCCGTGGGATTGGGTGTCCTTGAGGACGGTGTACAGCCCCGCCTCGTGCAGCAGGGCCTTGGTGGGAATGCAGCCCCAGTTGAGGCACACCCCGCCCAGCCGCTCCCGCTCGATCACCACCGCCTTGAGGCCCGCCTGGGCCGCCTTGATCCCGGCCACGTACCCGCCAGGGCCCGAGCCGATCACCGCCACGTCGAAGGAATCCGCCATCGCTTCTTGCACTCCCAATGGAATCCGGCCCCCCGAACGCGCCCGCCCGGCACGCGGGCGCTCTTGGTCGCTGGGCCTCCCGTGCGCTGGGGCACCGGAGGGCGCACGTGGACACGTCATCTGGTGCTAGCCCAGCGCGGCCGGGTTTGCAAGGCTGCGCCGGTGGGGCGCCCCAGGTGCCCCCTCGACTTGTCTTAAGCCTCCAATTGTCCTAATCATGAACCGATCCCTGACGCTTCCCGCTCCCCATCTCCTTAGGCGCCTCGCATGGATGCCCATTTCGGCACGCCCCAATCCGCCCGGACGTGGCCCGCCTGGCTCGGCTTCGCGGCCGCCGCGGCGCTGCTCGTCCTGCTGACGGCCGCCGCTGCCTCCCCCGCCGCGGCCCAGGATGAGGAGGAGCGGGAAAGGATCGCCGTGCTGGACCTGGAGCCGGTGGGCGCCTCGGAAGTGGAGACCTCGGCGCTCTCGGACCGGCTGCGGGAGGAATTGCTCAAAACCGGGAAGTACACCCTGGTGGACCGCAATCAGCTGGAAGCGATCCTCGATGAGCAAATCCTGCAGCAGGCGACCTGCACCTCCGCCGAATGCGCCCTGGAGGTGGGCCGCATCCTGGGTGTGCGGAAGATCGTCACGGGCCGGCTGAGCAAGATCGGCGACCGCACCTGGCAGGTGTCCGTGCAGATGCTCGACGTGGACACCGCCCGCACCGTGCGGGCCGAATCGGTGATCCACGAGGGGCGCTTCGTGGAGTTGATCCAGCGCGGCATGCCGGAACTGGCCGCCAAGCTGGCCGGCGAGGAACCCGCCGAACCCCCGCCCCCGCCGATCGTGGCCCAGGTGGAGCAGGAACCGGTTGTGGCCGAGGAGGCCCCGCCACCTCCGCCCGCGGAGGACAAGGTGCGGCTGTGGGCCGGGCCGAGCGGGTTTTCCATGACCATCACCCTGGAGGACTCGGACACCGGGGAGACCGTGACGGTAGAATTCGGAGGCGGCGGGATCGGCCTCGGCGTGGACTTCATCATTCAGCAGGAATTCGCGCTGTGGGTCGCCATGCACTTCGGCTCGATCGATTCGATTTCCACTGACAACAGCTTTTTCTCCGCGGACGCCGAGGACGTGGAGGGCGAATACGCGGTCGTGGCGGGCGGCGTGAGCGCCGTCATCGACCTGGCGCCATCCAAGATCATGTTGGGCGGGGGAATCTTCAACGCCGCTGTGGACTTCCGGGGGACTTTTTTCGGGGTACCCATCGACTCGGACGTCAGCCTGACGGGGATTCTCTTCGACGGCCGGTGGGACTA
>JAPUJL010000028.1 GCA_027296185.1 SAR324 cluster bacterium
GCGGTCGCAAAAATAGTGCTTCGGGCTCTACAAGCCGCGTTGCTGCCTGTCCCGAGCGAAGTCGAGGGAAGGAGCGCGCCGTGGGTGCGTCTCGAACGCCGCGGCGATCGCGCATTTTCGATTCGGGATCTAGGAAGCACGTGCGCTGACACTCAATCGTTACTGCTGGCCCGCCGTGGCCTGCAGCGCTTCCTTCTTTGCCACCAGCAGGAACAGCCGTCCGGGGTGCTTGAGGTGACCGGCGTACCATTTTGCCTCCTCGCCCGCCCCCCAGAATACGTCGGCGCGGCCATGTCCGTTGATCACCCCGCCGGTGTCCTGCACGAGAAAAAATCGGGCCATGCGCCGGGTGCGGGTGGGGTCTTCCCGGTCGGGAATCTCGATCTCGGCATAGGCCAGCCCGCCCTTGGGGAACAGCCGGTGATCGAGGGCCAGGGAGCGCCCGGGCGTGAGGGGCACTTCGATGTTGCCCAGCGGCCCCTCCTCCGTGCGGCGGAAGAAGATGTAGCTCGGGTTGGCGAACAGCAGCGGCCGGACGCGCTCCGGGTGCGCAGCCAGATAGCCGCGGAGGGACTGCATGGTAACCTCCTCGCGGGTCATCTCCTCCCGCCGGATCAGTTCCGCGCCGATGCTGCGATAGGGATGACCGTTGGTGCCGTCATAGGTCACCTTCATCTCCTCCCCGTCCGGAAGGCGCACCACACCGGAACCCTGAACCTGCAAAAAGAAGAGGTCCACCTCGTCCACATAAGCCAGCACGCGCACCTGGCCGTCCAGGGCTGCCTGGGCTTGAATCTCCTCGCGGCTGTAGTAGGGCAGCAGCTGGCCCGCCTGAAGCCGCCCCACGATCCGCCGCTGGGGCAGTCCGCCGCCGAACCGCTCCAGGTGTACCTCCACCAGATCGGCGGGCCGGGCGAGGAGCGGCGCATCCAAGGGCGGGCTGGGAACCCGCGAACCCTCGATGAAGGGCTCGAAATAACCCGTGAACAGATTCTCGCCGCCCGGCGCCACCGACTCGAACAGAAGGTAGTCCGCCAGCAGCCGCTCCCGGAAGTCCTCCGGGTGGCCCGCCAGCGCCAGGAAATGCTCGAGAGCGCGAATCATCTCCTCCGGGGAATACCTCTCGGCGCCGTAGCGGAACATCGTCTCCTCCGGTAGCCGGCGGTAGTACCGGATCGATTGGGCGACGGCCGCCTCGAGGCTCTTCGGCGTTCCATCGTCGTCCCAACGAAGGTCTTCCGGATCGTCCAGGGGCGCGATGCCCGCCTTGGGCTCGAACAGAATCGCGCAGGACGCCGCCAGCACCACCACGGCGGCGAGGTTGGCGATCAGCGCCGCCCTGGCCCAACCGCGTAGCGCTCCGCTCCGCCGCGCGGGGCGCTGGAGGAATCCGCACCGGCCGCGGAGTTTAGGCCCGAAAAAGTGGGTTTGCATGGGCCGAAGCTGCGAGAAACATGGGGTGCCCAGTGAGAATGGGGTGCAAAAAAGCGTAGTGGGGCCACACGGCGAAGTCAACCGCGCTACGGGCGAAACCGCCTGTCCGCGAGGCCGGCGCCGCGCAGCAGAAGCCGGTGACGGCGGCGCCCGGGATTGTATACTGAATAACTGCCTGCACAGGCCAGGTGGATGAGGATTAAGCATCTGTATCGAACCGATTATTCCTACGGGAACGCTCGCGGCGCAGTTGAGGCGCCCGGGTGGGTCCCGGAGCGAGGGAGGTCAACCGAGTTCGGCCATGATCGGAGACTCGAATCGCATCGCCATCTCGTTCCTTCTCCTCGGGGCATTCAGTGCGGGCTCCGCGGGCGCGCAAGGGTTCTCGCGTTATGTGCTGACCCTGGAGCACGAGTTCGGCGCCGTCTACCACTTCGACCTCACCGGCGACGGCATGGAGGAGCTGGTGGTGATCGTCGTCGACCGCTCGGAGCGGGTTTCGCGCATGTACGTGTCGGCCTATCTGCACACCGGCGATGGCTTCCAGCCCGCCGGGCCGCCCCTGCCCGTGCCCTCCTCCCTCGCCCTGGCGGGCGTCGGCCGCTTCGGCGAGGCACCGGGCTTGGCGCTGCTGCTGCCGGAATGGGTCGAGGTGTGGCCGTGGCGGGACGGGGCCTTCCATCCGGAAGAGCGCCGCACCTACCGGGTGGACAGCGCATTCCCGGTCGAGGCGAGCGAGGTCATCCAGGGTGTGGAATGGATCGTGGACCTGAACGGCGACGGCTCCCACGAAATCGTGGTGCCCCGCTTCGATGGGCTCCAGCTGCTGCGTTTGCGGCCCAACGGTATGTTGAGCGGCATGGGACTGCTGCGCATCCGACCGCGCACACGCTATTGGCGCGGCCTAACCTACCGGGCGGTAGTCCACGACCTGCCCACGTCGTTTTTCGTCGATGTGGACGGGAACGGCTGGAAGGACGTAATCGCGTTCAGGGACGATCAGCTTTCCATCTTCCTCATGGACGGCACCTACCGCGCGGACGGGCCGGCGCCATACATCGCCCAGGATCTGCAGCCGCCGGTGCCCTTCGATCCGGAGGCGCCGTACGATCCGCCCCTCAGGCTGGTGCGCGCGGAAGACCTGAACGGCGATGGCCTGCTCGACCTGGTCGTGTCCAAGAACGCCCCGACGGATTCCGATTTCGAGGCCACCAGCAGCACGTTGATTTATTTCGGTAGGCGCAACGCCAGCGGCGGCCTGGCGCCCTACCCCGGGCAGCCGGATCAGGTGTTCGTCTCCGAGGGCTTCGCTTTGCCGATGCTGCTCGATTTGGACGGGAACGGCAGCACCGACCTGATTCAGGTGAACGTGGAGATCACCTTCTGGAACGCGGTGCGCGCGGTGATCACCAAAACCGTCAAGGCCGAGGCGGCCTTCTACCTGATGACGGACGAAGGCCGCTATCCGGCCGTTCCCGACGAATTGGAGAGTTACTCGGTCAATTTCTCCCTGACCCGCTTCGGCCACCAACCCATCGCCACCTGGGGCGACCTTAACGGCGATAACCTCCCCGACCTGCTGCTTTCCGCCGACCGGCAGGTGCTGGGCATCCATTGGGGGCGCGAGGGGAAGTTCTGGGACGACGACGAGGACGAGTCGATCGAGGATTTTATCCCCATCCTGCAAAGGCGGTTTATCGTGGCCGACCTGAACGGGGACCGGCGCCAGGACCTCCTGCTGACCTACATCCGCGACGACAACCGGCAAATGCCCGAGACCGTCAAAACCCTGACGGTGCTCATCAGCCGGCTCGGCCAGCCGGAAGACGAGGATTCGGCCGAGGAGGGTTCCACCGCCAGCCGCTCCACCCGCGGCCAGGGATGAAGCGC
>JAPUJL010000280.1 GCA_027296185.1 SAR324 cluster bacterium
TCGGTGGTCGCGGCGGATTTTTCCCTGGAAATGCTCAAGATCGCCGGCAAGCGCCTCGCCGCCCGTGGAGGGAGCCCGGCCGGGGCGGGTGCAACCGCGGCGGTGGCCTGCGCCGATGCCATGTGCTTGCCGTTCGGGGAGGGCAGCTTCCGCGCGGTCACCATCGGCTACGGCCTGCGCAACGTCGCCGGCCTGGAGGGCTGCCTGCGGGAGGTGTACCGCGTGCTGGCGCCGGGGGGCTGGATCGCGTCCCTGGATGTGGGAAAGGTGCGCTCAGCGTGGCTGCGGCCGCTCGTCGCGTTCTACTTTTTCCGGATCGTTCCCCGCATCGGCGCACTGCTCCAGCCGGGGGAAGAGATGTACGCCTACCTGCCCCATTCCTCCCTGGACTTCCCCCATCAGGACCGGCTCCGCGAGGTGCTTGCCGGGGAGGGATTCACGGACGTGGAATTGGTCGAGTACCTGGGCGGAGCGTCGGCGATTCACTTCGCCCGCAAACCCAGTCCAGCCTAGACACCGCGCCTATCCCGCCTGGCGGCTCCCGGCCGGGGCGCTGCCGCGGCGAATCTCGGAAAGCTCTTCGATGATGGGGAGGGAGACGGTCGATCCGGCGCGGAACGGACCGTCGATCAGATGAGGATTCTGCTGGTAGAACAGCCACATGGGAACGTCGTTGGATTGGGAGATGGACCAGACGCTATCGCCCCGCCGCACCCGCACCGAGGCCACCTCCACGACGGCGTAGACCGAGAAGAAGTCCTCCTCGCGCCCCCGGTGGTACTCGTGCCGCCGCCGGAGAAAGGCGTCGCGGCCCGCCCGCTCCATGGGCACCACGATGCGGTCGCCGGGCCGGATCACGCCCCCGTAATTATTGTTGATGCGCCGGATGTGGTTGGTGGAAACCCTCGCCCATTCGGCGTAGTGGCCCAGCGTCTCGCCATACGCGGTGACGATCTCCGCCCGGCCCAGCGCCCCATCGTGATCGTGCAGGTCGAGATCCTGAAATAGCGAAGCCCCATCCGCCCGCACGAACGCGACGGACTCGGGCAGCTCGGCCGGCGCGGGCATGCCCACCACCAATTCCGCCGGCGGGGGTGCCGGGGGTGCCGCAACTACGGAGGGGGAGGGCGCCCTGGGAGCCGGTGCGGGCGCCCGCTGTCCCCGCCCAGGGATCAACAGCCGCTGACCGGGGCGGATGCGCCGGTAGGAGGAGATGTTGTTGGCCCGCGCGATCTGCTGCCAGGAGACGTTGAAGCGCCGCCCGATGTCGTAGAGCGTGTCGCCCCGGACCACGATCACCTCCGTCGTGCGGCGCTGGGCCGTGTGCCGCTTGTCCGGTGGGATGGCGTTGAGGAATTCCTGCACCGGAATCCGCTCCGGAAGGCGTAGGGTGTAGTTCTTGGGAATGTACTTGGTGCTCTGCAGCACCGGCGCCCGGAGGCTCGGGTTGAGTTCGGCCAACTCGTCCGCGTCGATGTTCAGGGTGCGCACTGCGTCCCCGAAGTCGAGGAAGAACGGCAGCACCACATGGTGATACCGGAGCGGCGGCTTTTGGGCGACGCTGCCGAAGTAGCGCACGGGATTCAGGGCGACCTCCCGCGCAGCCAGGAATTCCGCGTAGAAGTTCTTGCTGGCGAACTTGAACAGCCAGCCGTCGTACCCCTCGATCAATTTGGCCAGATCGTCGGTGCCGGTGCGCGCGACGATCTTCCGCAAACTCTGCCGCCCGTGATTGTAGGCGGTGATGGCCAGGGGCCATTTCTTCAGGTGCCGGTAGTTCTCCGCGAGCAGCTTCGCAGCTGCGACGGTGGCAAGCAAAGGGTCGAGCCGCTCATCCACCTCGTAC
This sequence comes from SAR324 cluster bacterium, assembly GCA_027296185.1. Classification (GTDB taxonomy): domain Bacteria; phylum SAR324; class SAR324; order SAR324; family JACQKK01; genus JAPUJL01. Next base: position 1,847 of record JAPUJL010000280.1, read on the forward strand.
TGGATTTTCATGAACTGGCGGCCGGTGCCCCGGGTGAACTGCCAAATTCCCGCTGCGCCCGCCCGGGAGTACGTGCGGTGGTTGAAGGAGGACTCCACATGGGGCAGGTAGGCCAGATCCGGCGGTACCCCCCGAGCGGCCAGGATCTGCCGCATCCGCTCGATGTACAATCCCGAGTTGATGTATCCCTCGAGAAACCGGTCGCTCAGGCCCCGCTGAAACCGGACGCCTTTCGCCGCCTCCCGCAACCGCTGCGCGGTGACGTCGAGGGGAAACAGTGAGAGAATCCGCTGCTGATCGCTGTCAATCGGCGTGCCCGCCTGGATCGCCGCGGCAATCTCCCGCAGGCGGGATTCCATGACCCGCCGCCGCCGCTTGATCAGGTTACGTTGCGCCCGGCGCTTCAGTCCGCGGAGTTGGATCTTCTCGTAGACCGGCTCGGAGAACCGGGTGTCGTGTAACAGTCCCTCGCGGGAGGAGACCTCGGTAAAGATGCGGATCCAAAAGCGCTTTTGCGCCTCGATGACCGGCGCGGTGGGAAAAAGCGGTTCGATCGAATCGCCGTATTGCGCGAAAAGCAGCGTCGGAATCGTTAACGACCCGACCAGAATCAAAATCAAGCGATGGATCATTCGGCCTATGAGGTGGAGGGAGCGCCGTCGCGGAAATGCCGGGATCGGAGCATTCGTGCTGTTGGTGCCGATTCCGCCCTGTGGTGGGCTCCGCTCGGTGCGAGGCCCGGGCGGCTGGCGTTATTTCCCGAGTTTTCGGCCGGCCCGAACGCGTCAGCGATCCTGCAACAGGGAGCGGCCTTTTTCAATCAATGAGGCCGCAAGTGCGCCGTTTACCTTCACCGGCGCTCGGGTGTACGTGGACTTCGCGATCCACGCGCCGTCGCTTTCCCGAAGGAAATGCAACGACAAGGCCGGACGATCCTCCCGAAACAACCGCACTTCCAGCGCCGCCTCGCCGGTAGCCTCCTCGCCCGTAGCTTCCTGGTCCGATTCACCGCCACCCAGGTAGCCGTCCACCTTGAGCTTGGCCAGGTCGCGGATCCATTCCTGGACCGCCTCGTCCGGGCTCCCGGCGCCGGGGCTGGTGGCCCATTCGCCGGACTGGGAATCGGTATCGATCAATCGCCAAAAACTAGCAACCTTTGACCCCATGCGCAATTCGACCCGCTCCGCGGTGCCGGCGCGGTACGGAAACATCTCCCGGTCCACCAGGCGCCGCGCGGGGCGCTTGAGGTTTTGCGTGAGGGCGCTCTTGACCAAGTAAACCGCCCCATCCCGGGGAAAGTGCACGTAGCGCCCGGCATTGCCGAAGGTGACGCTGCCCAGCTCGATGCGCAGGGGCTCGCCCCCGCCGGTGCGCTCGATGGAGATGTATGCGTTATCGGACGGGAAACCGAAGTCTGCCCCGTCCAGCTCCGCCAAGGCGCCGACGCGGCGCTGGGCGCTCAGGGTGGCCAAGGCAGCGAGCGCCCGCTCGGCTTGCCGGTTGCCCTTGAACTCCGCAGTCTCGGTCTTGGCCTCGGTCTCAGGCGGATCGGCGGGCGCCTCCCTGGGCTGATCTTTTGGCGTCTCCGGCCCTTTGGGCTTGCGGCGGGGCCGGCGGCGCTGAGTTTCCGTCCGCACCCATAGATAGGGCTTCTCGTCCTCGAAGGGCTCCCGCGGTTCCAGCACCACTTTCGCCTGGGCCTCCTGGACGGTAATGCTGCGCACTTCCCCGGGCTCCACCCGCCAGATTTCGATCTTGCCCGCCGCCGCGGTGGGCTTGTCCTTCGAGGGGTGGGCGAGGAGATAGGCCCAGATCAGCGCCGCCGCGAGCGCCACGGCCTGGATGGCCAATGCCCTAGACATGGCTCGACCTCCTCAGGCCGCCCCCCGCCCTACGGACGATCACGAAGCCGGCGATCAGCACCATCAGCGGCACCGCGAACACCGGCAAATAGAACCAGAGCAGCTCGTCCCCCTTGAGGTGCTGGATGCGCAGGTCTTCGTCCTCTTTGGGGACGGCCGCCGGGGCCACGTCGCCCGCAAGCCAGGCGATGCCGTCCAGCAGTGCCATTTGGTTCGCGCGGTTCTGGATGAACAGATCCGAGGCTATGTCCGCGTCGGCGAAGGCGAGGATGCGGGGCGTCGGCAGCGGCAGCTCGGCGTCGTCCTCTGCGGCCTTACCCCGCGGCTTGCGGCGCTCGATGGCCAGGGCCAGGATCGGCTCGCGCCTTCGCTCGCGGGGTCCGTCGAATTCGAAGTTGCCGTTCTCGTCGCCCCAGGTGCCCGGCATGCCCTTGATCGTAACGCGCACCGTGAGCCCCTCGGGCGCCTTGCCCTTGCGGAACGCCCCCGACCCCAACAAAAGCAGGGGAAACTGGGAGGCGTTGCGCCGCAGGCTGGCAACCGAGGGATGGTTTTGATAGCGGGCCGTGGCCAGCAACGCATGGTCGGCCTTGGTGTGGGTGCGCCGGCCGAAGACCCGGTCGTTGGCCTGCACGACGGGACGGTATTCCACCCCGTACGCAGCCAGTAACCCGCTCAGGGCGGGCGGCGCATCGGCGGCCACCGGTAGCCCGGGCGCGGCCTTTCCGCTGTCCGGCTCGAGAAAGGCCATCAGGTTGCCCCCTTGATCCAGGTATCGTCCCAGTGCGTCCTCCTCGCTCTGGCGAAAGGGTAGCCGCGGGCCGGCCACCACCACCAGATCGGCGTCGGTGGGCACTTCCTGCCCCAGACCTTCGGCCAGACCCAACGGTTTGACGGTGAAGTTCTGCGCGCGGAGCAGTGCCTCGAAGCCCTTGATCCGCGACGTCACGGGCCGCCCGGAATCCCCCTTCTCGTTTCGCTCGCCGTGGCCGACGGTGAAGTAGGCGTTGCGCTTCTCCCGGGTGACGTGAACGAGCTCCGATAGGAAGGTGGAATCGAACTTGGCCAGCTTGTCCCGGGCCGCCTCGACGGTCAGGCCCAGCGAGATATTCCGCGTCACGGAATCGCGGCTCACCACGATCAGGCCGTTGCGCCGCGCCTTGTGCTCGCGGGCCGCCGCGGGGTGCAGATCGGCGTCGTAATAGCCGATTTCCAGATGGTTCGAGAGTCCCTCCAGGCCGATGAAGTAATCCCGCAGCAGCGAGCGCACCGGGTTGTCTTCCGGGTAGAACAGCGTCACCGAGACCGGCGCATCCAGGTTGCGAATGGTCTCCGACGTGGCATCGCTCGGTTGGGCGCTGTGGAAATAGCCCAAGTCCCACTGCCAGGGTAGACGGTTGAACACGAAGTTCAACGTCACCAGGAGCAGCAAAAGCAAGCCCAGGAAGAGCCCGGCTTTGCCGGCGGCGCGCAGCCGGAGCGGATCGGGCTTTGGCGTTTCCCCTTGGTCCAGCCAGGCCGCCTCCACGAACACGAACAATACCGCCCCCAG
>JAPUJL010000281.1 GCA_027296185.1 SAR324 cluster bacterium
TCCCGGCTTGACCGGCAAGCTGGTGAAGAATGCCGGCACACCCGAGGAGGAAAGCTGGCCCTCGAAGATCACCGGCTACAAGATGGCGGCCGGCGATATGGTGAGCATCACCGGACCCTCCGGCGGCGGTTACGGCGATCCCAAGGAGCGCGATCCGGAAATGGTACTGAGCGACTGGCTGGACGACTACATCACCCTCGAGTCGGCTCGCGACGATTACGGAGTAGCCATCGACCCCGCCGCGGAGTCGGTCGATTCCGCCGAGACCCAGCGGCTCAGGGCCGGCTAAGGCGCTCCCGTCCGCATCCTTCCCTCTCAATTGACGCTGGGCGCGCCATCCCGTAAGGTGCAGCGTCGTGCCGCCCGGGAGCAAGGCGCGCCGGCGGCGGCCCCGCGCCGCTGTGCCGGTTGCGTCCTAAGCTTCCATCCGATTTCCAGGCAGTTCCCGCAGGAGGCGGCACGTCTCGTGGAACCCCCAATGGTGTGCGGATCGCCCTCGCTTTAGGCCGCCCAGTGGAAACCCAATCCGTCATCTTTCTCGTCGTGATGATCGCCATCGGCGTGGCGGGCCTGCTGGCCTTCCTCGTCTTCCTCCTCGCCCGCGGCAGGCCTGAGCGCGGCGCAGGGCGGCGGGCGGCGGGCGCCGCGCCGGCCCGGGGCTTCGAGGCGCTGCTGGGGCCGGGCCTGCTGGCCGTGGCGGGGGTGGTGGTGGCGATCGCCCTGCTGGTGTGGCTGCTGGTGGCCTACTCCGAGAAGTTCCAGTTGCGCCTGGAGGGCGATGCCGGACCCATTGTCGTCCTCGTGGTGATGGGCATCGTCGCGGTGGGCGGGCTCATCGCGTTCGTGGTCTTCGCGGCGGTGCGCCATGCCCGCGCCCCCCAACGCAAGCAACGGGCCGAGGCGGCGGCCGGGGAGGAGGGCCCCCCGGCCCAGGAGACACCTTCGGCGGTGCGGCTGCTCGGGTTGGCGGCGCTGCTGCTGGCGGTATTGATCCTCAACTGGTCCGCCGTCGAGCACGCCGTCACTTACCGGCTGACCCTCGATCTGCTCTATCCCGCGTCGTTGGCCCTGGCGCTGGTGCTCCTGTTCGACAAGGCCACCCGCAGTTGGAGCTACAAGGGGCGCATCGCCTCGATCCGCGAGTGGATCTTCTGCGACCTGGTGGTGTTTCTCTTCTTCCTGGCCTACCTGAACCTGCTCTGGTCCAACGCGGGCGAGCGGTACGGCTCGATGGTGTGGGACGTGATCGGGATCGTCCTGTTCTTTTTCACGATCTGGATGCTGGACCGCAAGGCCACCCGGCTGCGCTTCCTGTTCACCTACGGCTACCTGATGCTCCTGCCCATCGGCCTGCTGATCTGGGCGGTAACCCAGGACGTCCCGGCCCGGCTGGGGGTCGAGCAGAATCCGCCCATCACGGCGGAATTCGTGGCCACCGTCGCCCAGGAGGCGGCACGCCAAGCGGCCGAGGAGGCCGTGGCCGCACTGACGCAGCAGGAAGCGGCGGAGGAAGACGCCGAGGACGAGGACGCCGAGGAGGAGGCAGCCGAAGAGGAAGAGGCGGAAATCACCGAGCAGGAAGTCTCCTGGTGGAGCACCATCTGGCCGTTCTTCTTTCTGGCGATCGTCTTCTTCGCCCTGGAGGTGATCCTTCTGCTGGCCATCCGGGAATCGGACGGAAGCGTGACCGCGCTGATCAAGGACGTGGTGTTCGTGGTGCTCTACGTCGTCCTGCTGCTGGCGGCCCTCCCGGGCGATTAGCCCGCCCGAAGCCCGGTCCCTCTCCCCAGGAAGCCATGAGCAGAACCCGAAAGCGAACGCGGACCGGCGCCGAGGCGATTCCCTGGATGGACATTGGGGCGCTGGGCGGCGCCATGGCCCGCGGCGAGCTGTCGCCGGTGCAGGTGACCCAGGCCTACCTGGATCGAATCCGGCGCCTCAATCCGAGCCTCAAGGCGTATCTTTCGGTGTACCCGGAGCAGGCGTTGAAGGCCGCCCGCCGGGCCGGGCGGGAATTGCGCGCCGGAAACCGCCGCGGCCCGCTGCACGGCGTGCCCGTGGCGGTGAAGGATATCTTTCAGGCGGAGGGCATGGAAACCACCTGCGGATCGCCGGCCTACCGGGACGAGCTGCCCGCGGGGGACTGCACCGCGGTGGCGCGGCTGAAGGAGGCCGGGGCGATCCTGCTGGGCAAGCTGAACCTCCACGAGTTCGCCTTCGGACCCTCCGGCATCAACCGCCACTTCGGCTCGGCCCGCAACCCCTGGAACCTCGAGCGCTTCGCGGGCGGTTCCAGCAGCGGTTCGGGATGCGCCACGGCCGCGGCGCTGGCGGCGGGAACGCTGGGCAGCGACACCGGCGGGTCGATCCGTATTCCCGCGGCCCTGTGCGGGATCGTGGGGCTGAAGCAGACCTACGGCGTCGTGAGCCGCAACGGCATCTACCCCGTGTGCGCCCAGTTCGACCACGCCGGACCGATGACCCGCACCGTGCGGGACGCGGCGCTGATGCTGTCCGTCCTCGGTGGCGAGGACCCGAAGGATCCCTCCACCCGGGGTATGAAACGGAAGGACTACACCCAAGGGCTGCGCCGGGGAATCGAGGGGTTGCGCATCGGGGTGCCGAAGAACGCCTTCTTCGACGGCCTGCTCCCCGATGTGGAGCGGGCCGTGCGCGAGGCGATCCGCAAGCTGGAAGAGCTCGGAGCCACGGTTCGTCCGGTGGAGTTGCCCTTCATGGACGAGGTGCGGCTAGCGTGGAATCAGATCACGCTGCCGGAAGCCTACGCCGTTCACGAAGCCCACCTCGCAGCCAAGCGGGTGCGCCTCGGCGCCGACGTGCGGGAACGGCTGACGATCGCCAAGCGCGTGTCCGGCACGGATTACGTGAAGGCCCAGTGGACGCGGGACGCCGTCAAGGCCCAGATGGCTGAGATCATGAGCGGGATCGACCTGATCGCCACGCCCACCGTGCCCCTCACCGCCGGTCCCATCGACGGCTCCCCCGTTCGCCTGGGGCGGCGGAAGATCGACCCCCACACGGTGCTGGGCCTGCTCAGCCGGCTGGCCTCGTTCACGGGGCAGCCCGCCATCTCGCTGCCCTGCGGATTCTCCGCGGAGGGTCTGCCCATCGGGCTGCAACTGATCGGACGCTGGTACGAGGAGGGCACCGTGCTGCGGGCGGCCCACGCCTACGAGCAAGCGGCGGAATGGGTGCTCCGCCGCCCACCGGGGCTGAGTTGAGCCTGTGCGGAGCGCCTCGCTTGGCGCGCCCGGCCCTTTGCGGGTCCGGGGGAATGTGGTAAGCCCTCAGGGCACGGGCTACGATACCTTGGGCGAATCGCCGGCACGGCGTTTAGCCCACCAGACTGGGGAATTGCGGCATGACTGGATGGCAGTGGTTCTGGACCTTGATCGGGTACATCGTCTTCATCATCGTCCTGATCTTCCTGTACTTCTACGAACCGTTCGAGGTGCTGTTCACCCAGGTGATCAACGGCATCAGCTTCAGCAACTTCATTTTCTGGGTCTCGGCCATCACGGGCATCGTCGGATTCGTCGTGTACCACTGGCACGCCTACCGCGTGCACATCGTGCAGCAGGCGAGCGTGGAATCCATGGTGCTGAGCTCACTGCGGGGTTCCACCTTCACCGCCATCGTCCTCAGCGCCGGCGCGACCCTTCAGGCGGTGCAGATGCTCACCGTCTACCTGCTGGAGCGGGGGTATTCGCTGCACTCGGAATTCGGGGAGCGGCTGGCCGCCATGGCGTCCCTGGCAATCCTGACCGGGATCTTCTACATCATCTACTGGCTGCTCAGCTACATCGGCGCCGGGCAGCAGACCGCCTGAGCGGCTGATACCAAGCTGCATTCAAAGCATGCCATATACCGCGTGCCCGAGGAGGACGCCATAAGGCGGCCGTCTCGAAGGCCGCGACGTCAAGCGTAACGCCCGTCCTGCTCCGCCGTGCCCTTCCCTTCGACTTCACTCAGGACAGGCGAGACAGACCCCTGCGGGGTCTTCCTGAGGAACACGGAGAAATGCCGCGTTGCTGCCTGTCCGGAGCCTACCGAGCGAAGTCGAAGGGAAGTGCGCGGCAATTCATCCTTTTTGGAATGCACCTTGGTGTCGGTCAACGGCGGATCAGGTATGGATGCGGTTCATGAGGAAGTTG
>JAPUJL010000282.1 GCA_027296185.1 SAR324 cluster bacterium
CCCGATGGAGCAACCCTGTACGTGGGCTCCAACGTCGCGGGCTACGTCTCGCGCTACCGCACCGCCGGCGTGATCCGCGCGGCGCGGAACGGCCGCACTCACCTCGCCCCCTTGCGGGAAACCCGCACCGGAGTCGGTACCCGCACCATCGGCCTGTCGCCCGCGGCGGGGCTGCTCTTCGCCGCGGTCAACAATGGGAGCAAAGTGGTCGCCCTCGACGCGGGCAGCCTGGAGCCCCTGCTGGAGATTCCGGCCGATTCCTTTCCCGTCGGGCTCGCCGTCTCCCCCGACGGCACCCGGCTCTGGGTCACTTCCCAGGGCCGCAAGCGCCGCGGCGGGAACTCCATCTCGATTTACAGCGTGTCATTGAAACCGGAAAACTGAGGGCGCCGGTTGGAGCGGACTCGAAGTGATCTGTGGCTTACACCCGGTTGACGGGCGGGTCGCCGGCGAGCAGGTCCGCGTTTCCGGCCAACTCCCGCAGGAAGGCGAAGGAATAGATGCCGCTGCTGTGGCCGTCGCTCCAGAACAGGCGCAGGGCGTAGTGCCCCACGTACTCCGCCTTGGCGATGTGGATATCGGGTGGCAGGTTCCCCGGGTTCAGGGTCTTCTTGCCTGTCAGCTCGTCCACGCAGCCGGCGCAGGGGCAGGCATCCCGCAGGGCGAACAGCGGGTAGTGGGTCTCGGTGCCGTCCCGCCATTCGATGGTCAGGTCGTCGCCGAAGACCACGTCCTTGGGTTGGTTGTGCTTGCGGGAGGAGATCGCCATGGCTTCCGTCGGAATGAGTGCCGTCAGACGTTGATCGGGGTTTCCCGGTCCTGGGTGCTGACGCGGTAAATGGCCGTGCCGATCGCGATCAGCACGCCCTCGTCGTTGTGCAGTTCCATGCGGGTGGAAGCCAGGCGCTTGCCGGGCCGCATCACCTGCCCCGTGGCGAGAAAGTGGCCGCCCTTGCCGGGGCGGAGGTAGTCCACCCGCAAGTCCACCGTTCCCATCCCGCGCATGGGCTCATCGGGATCGAAGCTGGCGATCACCGCGCAACCGCCCACCACGTCCAGCACCGAAGCGATGACCCCGCCGTGCAGGATTTGGGTGACGAAGTTCCCCACCAGCTCCTCGCGAAAATCGATGCGGAGGGTGGCCTTGCCCTCGCCCCCTCCGATCACCTTCATCCCCAGCAGCCGGTTGAAGGGGATGAGCTCCTCGAATACCTTGCGCATCAGCTCGAACTTTTCCGCGTTCATCGAGCCTCCACGGGCCGGGACGGTTCCGCCGCTTCCGCGCGGGAGGCGAGGGTTTCGCGGATGAAGCCCTTGATCCGCTCCCGGTCGGCGGGCAGCACCTCGACCCGCGCGGGCAGCCGGTCGAGCCCCACCAGTGCCGCCGGCAGCGGGGGTTCCTCGCCGATGGCCGTGCGGATCGCTTCGCCGAACTTGGCGGGGTGGGCCGTTGCCATGCATACGGTCGGGGTCGCATCGGCTTTGCCCACTTGCGCCGCCGCGGCCGCCACGCCGACGGCGCTGTGGGGATCCAGCAGGTAGCCATGCTCTCGATGCACTTGGCGGATCGTCTCAACGGTCGTGTCCTCGTCCACCGCGGCGGAGAGAAAGTCCCGCTCCACCCGCGCGAAGCGCTCCGGTTCGACGGTCAGCTCGCCGCCGCGCTCGAAGTCCGCCATCCAGCTCCGGAGCCGGGCGCTGTCCCGATCCGCCAGCTCGAACAGGTAGCGCTCGAAGTTGCTGGCCACCTGGATGTCCATCGACGGGCTCCACGTCTGACTGACCGTTCCGGCACGGTAGACGCCCGTCCGCACGAAGCGGTGGAGGATGTCGTTGACGTTGGTGGCGAGCACCAGCCGCTCGATGGGCAGCCCCATGCGCTTGGCGAGCAGTCCGGCCATGATGTGGCCGAAGTTCCCCGTGGGCACGGCGAATCGCACCGGATCGCCCAGGGCCATGGCCCTGCCGCCCGGCAACACCCCCGCCGGCCGGTCCAGCAGGCGGAAGTAGGCGTAGAAGTAGTAGACGATTTGCGCCATCAGGCGTGCCCAGTTGATCGAGTTCACCGCTCCCAGGCGCACCTCGCCGTTGAAGGGCCGGTCGGTGAACAGCCTCTTCACAATGGCCTGGGCGTCGTCGAAGCTTCCCTCCACGGCGATGCAGTGAATGTTGGCGTCCGGCACCGTCGTCATCTGGAGCTCCTGCATCGGGCTCACGCGCCCCCGGGGGTGCAGGATGAACGCCTCGATCCGCCGCCTGCCGCGCAGGGCATGGATCGCCGCCCCGCCCGTATCGCCGGAGGTGGCGCCGAGCACGGTCAGCCGGCCCCCGGCCCGTTCCAGCAGGTGCTCGAACAGGCTGCCGAGGAACTGAAGCGCCACGTCCTTGAAGGCCAGCGTGGGCCCATGGAACAGTTCCAGCACGAACAATCCGCCCAATCCCACCAGGGGCGTCACCTCGGGGTGATCGAAGCGGCGGTAGCTGCGCTCGATCAGATCGGCCAGCACGGACGAATCGAGGCTCTCCCCCGTGTAGCGGGAGAAGATCGCCTCGCACAGTTGCTGGAACGAATAAGCGCGCCAGCTCTCCAACTCCCCGGATACGTCGGGGATGTCCTCCGGCATGAAGAGGCCTCCGTCCGGCGCCAGACCGGCGAGCACCGTCTCGCTGAAGGGCAGGGGGGCGCAGCCCCCTCTCGTGCTGATGAACTTCATCGGGACGCCGTTTGGGAAGTGTCTTCCGGTGGAGCGCTCGGCAGGCGGGGATTCCGGCAGCAGCCTGGCCGTTGCAGAGGGCCGGCGGCGGCCGCGGTCCGGCGCGGAAAGGCCCGCCAGGCCATCCCCGGCGGAGTGTGTCAGTTTACAAGAATCGACCCTTATGGAATACTAATCCTGGCTACGCAAGTTTCACCACAAGCTCCGGGAATCGTGCAGCCGAGGCTGAGGGGCGTCCGATCATGATCGATCTCGAAAAGACCCAACGGCGAATCGACCGGTTTCCGGCGCTTTGCCGCCGGGCGGGCCTGAAGGTGACGCCGCAGCGGTCGGCGGTCTATGCGATGCTCGCCTCGACGGATACCCATCCGTCGCCGGACACCATATTCTCCTCCGTGCGCGAGGGCCTGCCCAATATTTCCCAGGGCACCGTGTACAAGGTGCTGGACCTGCTCACCGAGCGGGGGCTGCTGGTCAAGGTCGCCACGCCGGGTCAGGTCGCCCGCTACGATGCCCGCACGGAGCCCCACTATCACGCGGTGTGCATCCGGTGCGGCGGCATCGAGGACGTTCAGGCCGAGGCCGCACCCCCCGTCCCGCGGGGCGATCCCGATGGCGGGTTCGACGTGCACAAGGTGGACGTGGTGCTGCAAGGGCTGTGTCACAAGTGCCGGGCGCCCGACGCCTAGCGGCCTCACGGGCCGGCCGCCCCGGATCGCGCCGGTTTCGACTTCCGATCACGATGGACCCCGGCGGCCGTTTTTCCATGAACGCCCGCCCCCTCATTCTCCCTTGAATTCGGGCGGCCGTTTTTCCATGAACGCCCGCCGTCCCTCCTCGTAATCGCGGCTGTCGAAGCAGCGCCTGGCGGCCTCCTCGATCTTTTGCATGTCCCGCACCTCGCGGTCCCGCACCGCCTCGTGGATCGAGATTTTGATCGAGCGCAGCGTCAAGGGCGCATTGGCCGCGATCCGCTCCGCGTAGGCGCGGGCTTCCTGCTCCAGTTCGGCGTTGGGAAACACCCGGTTCAGGTAGCCCATGCGCAGCATCTCGTCGGCGTGGTAGACCGCGGCGGTGAGGAAGATCTCCCGCGCGTTGGCCGCACCCACCAAGCTGATCAGGTGCCGGATACCCCCGAAGCCGTAAGTGAGCCCCAGCCGCGCCGCGGGGATGCGGAACAGCGCGTCCTCCGAGGCGACGCGCAGATCGCAGGCGCTGGCGATGCCCATGCCTCCGCCGAAGCAGAAGCCGTGAATCATGGCCACGGTGGGCTTTTCCGCCTGCTGAATGGCCTGGGTGGCGCGCTCCGTGGCGGCGTTGTAGAATTCCGATTGCTTAACGTCGGCGCGCAGCTTTTCGAACTGCGAGATGTCCGCGCCGGACACGAAGGCCTCCTCGCCCGCGCCGCGGAGGAAGATCACGCGCACCTCCGGGTCGTCCAGGTGGAATTGCACCAGCCCGGG
>JAPUJL010000283.1 GCA_027296185.1 SAR324 cluster bacterium
CGTTTGTCGTCTCCGGCGTGAAACAGCATCTCGTCCCCGTCGAATACAGCAAATCGGATTTTCTCTTGATAGTCCCAAATCTCCGAGACGATGCGCAGCGGTGCAAAAGCATTCTCGATGGTGATCTGCAGTTCATCGTGAGTCATGGCGCTTCCCCTGCTGAACTGTGCCGCGGGGTTCCTTGGGCAGACTTGGCGGGCGTCGTTGTTTCAGCGACTTCATCAGCACTTGGGCAGGCCCGGGGATGGCACAGGTCGCCGGCATCCCACCGCTGGATCGTCCGGTTGGAACCCACCTGTAGCTTTCGGCAAGCTGCGCGGCCGATCGGAGCACCCGTTGAAAGTGCACTGCCTTCACGGGGCCGCTAGCGAGCGTCATCTGGATTCGATTGTTGGCACTTCGGACATTCCATCGCCTGCCTCCCAGGCAGGTACGCGGAACTTCAGCTGGCCCGAATTTGGTGGAATCTACTAGGCCGTGAGGGAAGGGGTCAAGGCAGGAGGAGATTTGGTCAGTTTCGTTGGCAGAAGACTGCTCACCACCATTCTAAAATGATCGTGCAGGAATAATTCGGGGTCGACCCAGCGACGACCGGGACTGACGGCGTGGTCGGGTTAGTCGCGCCTCGCTCATTTCTCCACGAGGGGAGCGGCTTCGCCCAGGGCCTGCCACGCCAACAGGGTGCAATTGATGCGGCTGCGGTGCTGCTTGACCGCCTCCAGGGGACGGAGACCGTCCAACTCTGCCGGCAGTGACGTTTCATCTCCGTGCATGTGATCCGCAAAGGCCCGGCCCAGTGCCTGAGCCTCGGACAATGCTATCCCCTTCACCGCCTTGCTCATCAAGGACGCGGCCGCCTGGGCGATGGCGCACCCTCGCACCTGGATGCCGATCTCGCGAATGGCCTCACCGTCCATCGTGAGGGTCAGCTCGAGCTCGTCGCCGCAGAGGGGGTTGACGGCCCGGGCCCGGCGGTGGGGGTGCTCCAGGGGCGCGGCGTTGCGAGGGTGGCGCGCGTGTTCCAGGATCACCTCGCGGTACAGGGTGTCGGCGTCTTCAGTCATGGCGGAAGATCCCGGCCACCCGCTCAAGACCCTCGGCCAGCCGGTCGATGTCGTTCGTGTCGTTGTAGAGGCCCAGGCTGGCCCGCACCAGGGCGGGCACGCCCAGGTGGGCCATCAGGGGTTGGCAGCAGTGATGGCCGCCCCGCACGGCCACACTCTGGCCATCGAGAATTTCCGCCACGTCGTGGGGATGCACTCCCTCGACGGAAAAGGGGATCGCCCCGGCCCGTTGGGCGGGATCGGAGGGGCCGTAGAGGCGCAGGCCGCTCCGCTCCCCCAACCGCTCCAGGGCATAGCCCGTCAGCGCGATCTCTTGTCCGCGCAGGGCCTCGCCGTCGAAGCCTTGGAGATAGTCCAGCGCGGCGGCGAGGGCCACCGCCCCGGCGACGTTCGGCGTGCCGGCCTCGAAGCGCCAGGGGGCTTCCATCCAGTCGGCCCCGTCCCGCTCCACCCGCAGCACCATCCCGCCGCCGCTGGCGTGGGGCTCCATGGCGTCCAGGTGCTCGGACTTGCCGTAGAGCACGCCGATGCCCATGGGGCCGTACACCTTGTGGCCGGAGAAGGCGAGAAAATCGCAATCCAGTGCCTGGACGTCCACGGGCAGGTGGGGCGTGCTCTGAGCGGCATCCACGATCGTCAGCGCGCCCACGGCCCGGGCCTGGCGCACTAGCCGCTCCACCGGATTGATCGTGCCCAGCACGTTGGAGACGTGAGTCACCGCCAGCAGCCGGGTCGCCTCGGTCACGGCCTTTTCCATGTGTTCCGTGGCCAGGCGGCCCTCCCCGTCCAGTTCCAGGTAGCGCAGGGAGGCGCCGGTCTCCCGCGCCACCTGCTGCCAGGGCAGCAGGTTGGAGTGGTGCTCCATCGCCGTGAGCACGATCTCGTCCCCCGGCTGCAGGCGTGGCCGGGCCCAGCTCTGGGCCACCAGATTGATCGCCGCCGTGGTGCCGGACGTGAAGACGATGCAGCGTGGCGAAGGGGCGTTCAGGAACCGGGCGGCGCGTCCCCGCGCCTCCTCGTAGAGCTCGGTGGCCTCCTCGCTGAGGGTGTGGACGCCGGAATGGGTGTTGGCGTTGTGGTGCTCGTAGAAGTCCACCAGCGCCTCGATGACGGCGCGGGGCTTTTGGGTGGTAGCGGCATTGTCCAGGTAGGCCAGTGGCCGTCCGTGGAACTCGCGCCGGAAGATGGGAAAGTCCGCTCGGATGGTCTCGGGGGAAGGGAAGGACACGTTCCTCGCCCCTATTCGAACAATTGACGGCAGGTCTCGCCGCTTCCTGCCAGCGCGGCTGCCGGCAGATCGGCGAGCCGGGCACCGCTGCCGCCCCGGTGAATGCACACGATCTCGCAGGCGATGCTGAGCGCGATTTCCGCCGGGGTGCGTCCGCCCAGGTCGAGTCCCGCGGGGGCGCGCACGTGGGCCAACCGCTCGTCGCTCCAGCCCCGCTCGCGCAGGTAATCCAGCACCAGCCCCGAGCGTTTGCGGCTGGCGATGAGGCCGACGTAGGCGGCACTGCCGTTCAGGGCGCGCTCCATGGAGAGATGGTCGCCCTTGTGCAGGGTCGCGATCACCACGTGGGTGGCGGGAGTGACCGCCATGCGGCTGAAATCCAGGTCGCCCGACACCAGGCGCGTGGCCGGGGGATAGACCTCGGGGTGGATCTCCACGGCATTCACGGTCACGGGCCAGCCCATCAGGGTGCCGACCCGCGCCAGCTCCTCGGAGAGACGCCCGTGGCCCACCACCAGTAATTCCGGAAGCTCGCCCTCCGCGGGCTGGAGCGCCGGGGCGCCGTCGTCGCGTGGCGCCGGCGGAGCCATCTCGCGTAGGGAGCGGGCGGAAGCGCCGTGCTCCCAGGCCAGCAGTTCGCCCAGGATGCTCAGGGAGATTTCCTCGACCGTGTTCCCGCCCAGGTCCAGCCCGGCCGGATTGCGCACCGCCTCCAGCCCCGCGGCGTCGAAGCCTTCCTGGCGCAGCCCTTCCGCCAGGGCGGCGATCACCTTGCGGCGGGCCACGAAGCCGAAGTAGCCCGGTTGCGCCGCCAGTCCGGCCCGGAGCACCGCGGCCTGGCCGATGTGAGGGGGTGTGGCGATCAGCCGCGAATCCGGGTCGACTGCCAGCTTCTCCCACGGAGCGGCTGAGATGCGGGAGGCGCCGGGGAAGTGCGTGGACTCCGCCTCCGGGCCGTGCACGGTCACCTCGTAGCCCACCTGCTGGGCCAGCAGGTTGAGATGGCGCGCCAGCTTGTTGTGCCCGGCGATGAGAAGCTTGCGCGGCGGGAAGTGCGGCTCGATGAAGACGTCCATTTTGCCGCCGCAGGGCATGCCCACCCCCAGCACCTCGTCGTCCAGATCCACTTCGACGATGCGGGTGAGGCCGTCTTCCAGGGATAGCAGGGATTGTTCGCGCACCAGGCTTTCCGCGCAACCTCCGCCCACCCAGCCGTGGAGGTTGCGGCCGGTGCGGTCGATGATGGCCTTCGAGCCGGGCTTGGCCGAGGCCGAGCCGTGGACCCGGATCACCGTGGCCACGACGAAGGGCTCGTCCGCGGTCTGCAGGCCGGTGAGGCGTCGGTAGAATTCTCCGTGCATGGCGCTCCGGCCCGGTCAGGGGCTCGAGCCCGCGGGTGACAGTTTCACCAGGGCCCGGTAGTCCTCCGGCGTGTCGATGTCCCGCAGAATGTGATCGTTGTCCATCTCGACGGCCAGCACGGCCTCGGGGTAGCGCTGCACGATGCCCCGGCATCCGGCGATGGGTCCCCGCGTGGCCAGCACCTCCTCGCGGTAGCGGGCGGAAAAGAGCACCGGGTTGCCCCGTTGCCCCCGGTGAAAGGGCACCAGGATATCCTGGCCGCCGCCGTTCATCGTGGCCTGCCCAAAGGCGTCGATGACCCGGTCGATGTCCCCGGGCTCCAGGAGCGGCAGGTCCGTCAGGCACACCATGATCGCATCGGCCTGGGGAGCGGTGCGGCGCAGCCCCGCCTTGAGCGAACTTCCCATGCCCTCGCCGTAACCGGGATGCACCACCACCGTGAGCGGGCGGCGCATTTCGCTCCGTTCCAGGCAGGGACGCACCCGCCCGGCCTCGTGGCCCAGCACCACCACCACCTCGTCCAGGCGCGAGGCGAGCAGCACGTTCACCGTGTGCTCGATGAAGGTCGAGCCGCGGAAGGGCAGGAGCAGCTTATTGCGCTCTCCCATGCGGGTGGAAAGTCCGGCGGCCAGCAACACTGCGGAAACCCATGGGGCCGCCGCCGGGGAGGGATCGGGGCTATTGGACATAGCGCTCCGGCTCCGCTTGGAACTTGCGCTGACATCCCCCGCAGCAAAAGTAGAAGGTGCGCTCCTGGTATCGCGCCGTGTAGCTCGCGGTGGCGGTGTTCACGGTCATGTGGCAGATCGGGTCGATCTCCTCCTGGAGCGTTTCCACCGGGGAAGCCGCGGGCCGCTCCGGGTCCGCGGGAGCGTTCTGCTCCGTCGGCGCTTGGACTTCCGGTCCGGGGAAAGCCTCGCTGCGGCGGAAGGAGACGATCTCCGCCAGAATGCTCACGGCGATCTCCTCCGGCTCGCGAGCGTTAATCTCCACGCCGGCGGGGACGCGCACCCGGGCCAGGTGTTCCTGGCTCGCGCCTTCCCCGGCGAGCATCCCGGAGATGGCCTTCCACTTCTTCGGGCTGGCCACGAGCGCCACGTAGGGCGCGCCGAA
>JAPUJL010000284.1 GCA_027296185.1 SAR324 cluster bacterium
AGGCGCGCACCGCGGAGCAATCCCAGCGGATGCAGGAGATCATGGCCGGTCTGAGCAACGGCATGATCGTCGAGGACACCAAGACGCTGCTGGCCCATGCCGAGTCCGACTCCGCCGCCCGGCCGGGGGCCAAGGGCTGCATCGGCTACTGTATGAGCGGCCAGTACGTGCTCACGGTGGCGGGCACGTTTCCGGCAGAATTCAAGGCGATGGCATCGCTGCACGGCGTGCGCCACGTGACGGACCGGGAGGATTCGCCCCACAAGCTCGTGCCCCAGCTGCAGGGCGAGCAGTACTTCGGCTTCGCCGAAGACGACCCCCACGTTCCGCTGGAGGAGGTGGCGGAATTGAAGCGGACGCTGGAGCAGCACGGCGCCAACGCCTTGGTGGAGGTGCACCCAAACACCAAGCACGGGTTCGTGTTCCCGTCACGCCAGGTGTTCAACAAAACCGAGGCGGAACGTAGCTGGGAGCGGGCGTTCGCCATGTTCCGCCGCCAACTGGGATAGCCGCGCACGGAAACGGCCGCCAACCCCCATTCAGGAGCAACCCCATGCCAGCCGCACAATCCGCCTCCCCCGTTCTGGCCGCTTCCGCCGTTCTGGAACCCCGCCGGCGGGCCATCGCCCAGGCCATCGAACGGGTACGCGAGGTCGAGCGGAGCCGGGGGGTGAATCCCGGGGCGCTGGATGCAATCAAGGAAATCATGCTGGAGCTCGCGGCGCAGCGGGAACTCTTTCCACAGGAGGATTTCCCGCCGGCCGGCGAGGGCAGTAAAACCTATCCCATCTACCGCCTGGCCGAGGACGACGATCACCGCTACGCCCTGTACATGTCCACCGCCGGGGCGGGCAAGAAGGTTCCACCGCACGACCACACCACCTGGGCGGTGATCGTGGGGGTGCAGGGCGACGAGGAGAACTTCTTCTACGAGCGCGAGGACGACGGCTCGGTGCCGGGCAAGGGGCGGCTGCGCGAAATCGGTCGGGAGGTGGTGAGGCCGGGTACGGGCGTAACCCTGATGCCGGAGGATATTCACCACATCCAGGTCATCGGCGGCCAGGCCACCCTGCATCTCCACGTGTACGGGCTGGCGCTGGAACAACTCACCGGGCGCGTTGTCTACAATGTGGACGACGGGACGTACAAGGCGATGAACATCCCCCCCAACATCCGTGAGGCCCGATGACGCGCACCGTGACGCGCACCGTCGCTCCCCGCGCCCTCAAGGCGATGTGGCACGACGGAGGCGAGCTGGCGGTGCTGGACGTTCGCGAGGAGGCAACCTTCGGAGAAGGGCACCTGTTCTTCGCCTCCTGCTTGCCTCTGAGCCGGATGGAGCTGCGGATCGCCGAGCTCGTACCGCGGCGGTCGGTGCGCGTCGTGCTCTGCGACGGCGGCGTGCGGCGGGCCGCAACGGCGGCCAGGCGGCTGGCGGAACTGGGTTACACAGAGGTGTTCGTGTTGGACGGCGGCGTGCCGGGTTGGGAGGCGGTGGGGTATTCCCTGTACAGCGGGGTCAACGTGCCCAGCAAGGCCTTCGGGGAGTACGTCGAGGCCAGGCACCGGACGCCGTCGATTTCCCCGAAGCAGTTGCACGGCCTGCTGGAGCGGGAGCCCAAGCCTTTGGTGCTGGACAGCCGCCCCCTGGAGGAATTTCGCAACATGAGCATCCCCGGCGCGGTGAACGTCCCCGGCGCGGATTTGGTCTACCGCTTTCACGACCTGGCGCCGCCGCCCAGCACAATGGTGGTCGTGAACTGCGCGGGACGCACCCGGAGCATCGTCGGGGCGCAGTCGTTGATCAATGCGGGAGTGCCCAATCCGGTGGTGGCCCTGCGCAACGGAACCATGGGGTGGGAACTGGCGGGTTACACCCTGGAGCACGGGCGGCACCGCCACGCCCCGGAGGTCTCGGCGCATGGCCGGGCCCAGGCCAACAGGGCGGCGGCGCGCGTGGCCCGGCGCTTCGGCGTCCGCACCGTGGACCGGGCGACCCTGGACGCGTGGCGCGAGGAGGGGGAGCGGCGGACGCTGTACCTGCTCGACGTGCGCAGCCCCGAGGAATTCGAGGCCGGCCATCTGCCCGGAGCGCGCCCGGCGCCGGGAGGGCAACTGATTCAGGCCACCGACGAGTATATGGCGACCCGCGGCGCGCGGGTGGTGATGACGGCCTCCTGGCTCAAGCAAATGGGTTGGGACGAGGTGTTCGTCCTGGAAAGCGACACGGAGCGGGGCGGCCTCGAGCAAGGCCCCTACCGCGCCGAGGCCCTGGGGCTCGATGCCATCGCGGTGGACGAACTCGCGTCGGAGGCCCTAAGCCAGGCCCTCGGCGAGGGGGCGGTGGTGGCCGATCTCGCCACGAGCCGCGAGTACCGGAGGGGTCACGTTCCCGGCGCACGGTTCGCCATGCGCGGACGGTTGAAGCGGCACCTCGAGCCGCTGCCCACCGGCGGGACCCTGGTCTTGACTTCGCCCGACGGCCGGTTGGCCCGCCTCGCCGCCGCCGAGGCGGAATCCGCCTGGGACGGGCCGGTACAGGTGCTCCGGGGAGGAACGGAGGGCTGGCGGGAGGCCGGGCTGCCCATCGAGGAAGGCGCTGAATTCATGGCCGGGCCGCCCGATGACGTCTATCTCAAGCCCTACGAGCA
>JAPUJL010000285.1 GCA_027296185.1 SAR324 cluster bacterium
CACATAGGCCCGCTGCTTGATCGAGTCCTGGTAGGTTGCCGACCTCGATTCCCCCGCGACCCCGGCACGGAAGGAGGCGCCATAGGTTGCCTGCTGTGCGCCCGGAGTGGTTTTCGGCATCGAGCGGTCGAGCGCGGCGGCGATTAGTTCCTCGAGCCGCGCCGGGTTGCCCGCCTCGACACGCTTTGCCAATTCCACCTCGGCGGCCTCGAAGGCGGCCAGGTTCGACTTCCGGGCTTCGCCGGCCAGGGCCTTCTGGTCTTTGGTGAGCGTGGGGCGGTTGCGGCTCGCATCGGCCGCGTCCAGATAGGCTTCGATCGTCTTGCTGATGGACTTGAACTTGAGCCGCCCCAGCGTGCCATCGTCCTTGGGAGGCAAGCGGACCTGCTCGACCCTCACCGTGCCGTCCGGATCGGTGATCTCCTGTACCTCGGGGGTGGCCGTGCCCGCCGTGGCGGGGATCTTCACGTGCTTGGGCTCGCCCGTCGCCGGGGGGAGATCGGGCTGTACCTGGGTTTCGGAGGTGAACACCGCCGGGCCTTGAGTGGTTGGCGGCGCGGCTGAGGGTGGCGCCTCGGGCGGAATGGGCTCCTGGGGAGTCTCGGGCGGGGCTACAGGCGCGTCCTGGGCACCGGGGGCCGGAACCACGTCCGGGGCGACTTGCTCACCAGCGGACTCAGGGGCGGCGTCCTGGGGCCTTCCAGCCCGTACCTTCACCCCCAACATCCCCGCCAGGACATTGAACAGCGCACCAACCGTGAAACCGACGCCAGCCGCGTCTCCCGAGCCCTGGAACACCTCGCGCTCCGGGTCGTACAGGCCCGCGGCGATCAGATTCTCTGAAACAGACTGAAATAATTCTTGAGCGCCTTCCTCCAAGCCGCCCTTGGCCGCGTTGGTGAGGATGCGCCGCAGTTGGCCCCCGCTCGCCTTGTCGTAGCGGTCAAGGAGCCGCGCGATAGGTAAGGCTTCCGAGGTGCCGACCATGGCGGACAGCTTGGCAGACCGGGCCGCAGTCTCGAAGGACGCCCCATGGCTCACCGCATCCCGGAAGGTTTGGGCACCGTTGACCATCGCGCCGGTCCCGGCGGTGACCGCCAGCGCCGGCAGGCCCAGCACCCGCCCGGCAATGCCGGTCAGCAGGAAGGTGCCCGTCGAGCCGACGCCCCGGCCAAGCTGGACGGGAAAGCGCCCCTCGTGCTCTGCGGGGATGGGGAACGCCTCGGCGGCACTCTCACGGATAGCCTGGCCCGCACGATACAGACCCGTCTCCGCGACCGGCCGCACGGTGCCTTCGAGCTCGCCACGATAGCGCGCCCGGTCCTCGGGCGAGGCGTTGAGGTAGCGGATCACCTGGGACATGGCGGCCCCGGCAGAGGCGATCTCCGGGCGCTGGCCCGCGTCGATCCTGTCGAACTGGCCCAGCAGATAGCGCCGCGCGCCCTGCTCGCCGATAGCCAGGGATTCGGGCAGGCCAGCCAGCCCGCCGGCCGCACCCTGGGCGACACCATGAAAGGCGCTGCGGGTGAGGGATTGTGGCTCGTCAACCCCAGCGAGGGCCGAGGCATCCGGGCTTGGCATGGTGGGGTGCCGACCGCGGGGCCGGTGGATGAACGGCTGTTGCGGCTGCTCGGGTTCGTAAGGGGCTTGCTCGGCAGGGTCGAAGCCACCCGCTTGGACCCGGGCACGCAGGCTTTCGAGGGTGGGGGCCTCGGACGTGGCGGCGCTCACGCGCGCCTTGAGGCTCTCCAGCGTCGGGGTGGCTTGCCCCTGCTGGGCGACGGGTAACAGCTTCTCAACGTAGTCTCGGGTTTCCTCCGGCACGCCCTTGGACGGCCTACCTCTGGACAGCCATTTATCGACGTTGCCCGGCCCCCAATTGTAGGCCATCAGCGCAAGTTCCGGATCACCCTCGTAGCGCGCCAGCATGTCGTTGACGTAGCGCGTCCCGGCGGCGCGGTTCTGCTCGGGGTCGAAGGGATCGGCCAGGTCCAAGTCCTTGGCCGTGGCCGGCATGAGCTGCATGAGGCCCTGTGCGCCCGCGCCCGAAACGGCGCCGGGATCGCCCCCGCTCTCAACCTCGATCATGGCGTCGATCAGATCCTCGGAGACGCGGGACGGCTTGCGCCTGGGTAGGGGCGCGGCGTCCAGCCGGGCGCGGATGTCCTCAAGGGCAACAGCCATGGTGTTACAGCCCGAGGGCGTCCAGCCGCGCCTGGATGGCTTTGCGCTCGGCGGGCGTGAGGCTCTCGCCCTTGGTGTCCACCAAATCCTTGATCTCGGCGGCGCTCATCTGCGGGATCGCCTTCTTGGTCGAACCACTCCGGCCCCTTACCCGGCCACCGCCTCTCGGCGTTCCACGGCGGCGTCCATCGTCGCTCGCCGGGCGGGGCGTGTCATCGCCCGAAAAGAACTCGCCGATACGATCGAGGATGCCGGGCTGCTCGGCGCTCACGCCTGGTGGGAGTTGCCTCGGACCAGCGGGCTCGGAGAATACGGGCGCTGGACCCAAATAGCGGCGATGGAACAAATTGAATTTCGGGTCGTTCCCCACCTTCCGCTGCGTTGCGGTCCTCACCAGGCGCTCCAGGCTCGGGTCGTAATCCGGGTTTTCCCGCCCGGTATTGGTCGATTTCTGAGTGCGCCGCAGGATTTCCGAACGATCGAGGTTCATTCGGTCGAGGGCCTGCCGCGCGGCGTCGATCTCCGCATTGTTGGCCTGCTGCGCCGGGGTCGCGGCGCCCTCACCCGCGCGCTTTGCCGCCGCCAGTTTCTTGGCCTGCGCCGGGTCGGCAGGGCCGCCAGGGGTGAACTCAAGCCCGCCTTCGGCTTGCCGATAGCCGCTGGGCGTGTCGGGCACCTGATCCAACAGCGTCTTGATCTGGCCTGCCTGGGCAACCCACTGGCGCAACTTCAGCTCGGTGCCCTGGTCGTAGACCTCGGGGACGTTCTGCGGATTGGCTCCGTATGTGATGGCAGATTCACGGGCCTGGCCCCAGATGGCGGCGCGCTGGACTAGTGGGGCCGTCAGGACGCTGAGGGCCAGGTTTCCCAGCGTGATTGCCTGCTCCTTGGCACGGTCGCGCTCGGCCTTCGGGATCTTCATGAGATTGGCCAACTGGCTGGGGTCGAGCGCCAGGGCCTTCTGAGCGTTCGGGCCAAGACCGGCTTCGGCGCCGACGCCCGGCATGATCTCGCGCAGTTGGTTCAATCGGCCCTGTTCCGCCTGCGCCTGGCCTATTTTCATCTGGCGCAACTGGTTCATCTGGGCGGCCTCTGCGCCACGCTGCATCGCCCCCCAGACATCGGGCGCCCTAACATGGAGAGCGGGGGATGAAGTGAATTGAGCCATTGAGAATATCTCCTTCAGGCATTACCGGCGGGGGGCGCCCAGGGGAAGCAATCCAGGGCCTCCAGGCGCTTCCGCGTCTGCTCAAGCGGATGGTCCGGGCCAAGGAACGGCACGTCCGGGGAGTAGACGACGACAACGCGCGCGTCCTCCTCGGTCCTGTCCCGCTCATGCTCCGCAATCACGGCACCAATTATGCTGGCGACCATCACGGCCAACTTTGGTTGTGTGGGTGTCCCCTGCCGGCCGCGCCTTGGGCAGGACGGCGGATCAGGTTTGGCAACTCGGATCGGGCCGGTGCGGCCAGCAGGAGATCGCGGCGGCGCGCGTGCGCCATGTTCTGTGGGCTAGAGCCTTGCTCTGCTCGCAAGCATGTCATGGGGCGTTCCGCCGATCCTGTTGAGCCGAATTGCCATGGCACAAATATAGCGAGTTGGAGCGGCGTTTACCACCCCGGTTGCCACCCCGAGCAAAAAAGAAGGCCGCAGAAGCGGCCAGAAACGATGCTAAGTATTTGATTTAAATGGTGGGCGCACGTGGGATTGAACCACGGACCTCCTCGGTGTGAACGAGGCGCTCTCCCGCTGAGCTATGCGCCCGCGCCGGGTCGCGGCGGAGGCCTTGATGTAG
>JAPUJL010000286.1 GCA_027296185.1 SAR324 cluster bacterium
ATTCCCCTGCCCGGGGGCATGGCGCCGGTCAAGCACGCGGTGTTCGCCGCCACCCGCAAATCCGACGCCCACAATCCCTTCCTCCCCCGCATCGTCGGCGCACTACGGAAGGTCTGTGCCCCGGACGGCCTGCGCTGAACGACGGCCTGCGCTGAACGACGGTCTGCACGGGCGGGCCCGTCAAGCCGGGGCGCCGCGCCGCGGAAGGCGCTCCAGACTTCCGGGGAGTTCCCGCAGTAGAATTCGGCGAAAAGGCCGCTAGCCGCTGGCCCCGATATCCTCGGCGAGCGCCTCGGCGAGGGTGGGGGCAAGCACCCCCTCGTGGCTGTAGTTGGGATGGTCGACGACGATCCGCACTTGACCGCTGACGCTCCGATTGCGCCATTCGCTCCGGTGCTCGGGCGGCAGGGCGAACCGGATATACTGCACGGAGCTCACCCGCTCCTCGCCGATCTGGCTGGGGTCGAACTCCCCCGCAACCCGGGGCAGTTCTCCCACCGCGAGCCAGACATGGCGGTCGATGCCCATCAAGCCCGGCAGCACATCGTCGCGCAGCGCCCGGTCGTCATATTCCAGCAGCAGGGTGGCGGAGAGCGAGCCCTCCCCGGGGATCAGCTCGTTGTAGGTGTCCATCTCGTGGCGGATCGCCTTCTCGTCCACCATGCGCTCGACGCGCATCATCTCCTGGATCTGATAGAGCACGGTGGTGTGGTTCTCGAAGAGGAATGTGAAGTGAGGGCCCACCTCCAACCGCCGGCGCTCCTTGAGCGCTATCACGTCCTTGCGGAACTGGGGCCGCATCCTCTCGTATTGGGCGATATCGACGATATCCGCCGCCTGCACCAGCTTTCTCGGCATCGTTGTTCTCGTTCCCCGGATACCCCGCGCCCGCCTCATTATGGGGAATCCGCCGCCGCGACGGGGGTTGGAAAGCCATCTTCCCGGTAGGCCCGGGCCAGCACCTGCAGCGGGTGCAGCGGCCGCGTGCCGGTGGCTTGCTCGAACTGGATGGCGGCCAGTGGGCAGTCGGTGACCATCTGCGCGTCGGCGGGGGCCTTCATTCCGTCGAAGGCCTTTCGGCCGCATTCCAGGGAGGTCTCGAACCACTCCTTCTTCATGGCCCAAGTGCCGTCGTGACCGCAACACTCGGCGACCAACTCCACTTCCGTCTCCCCGCCGATAGCCCGCATCATATCCCGGGAGCGGTAGCCGATGTTCTGGGCACGCAGGTGACAGGGGAGATGGTAGGCGATGCGGCCCGGGGTGGAGCGAAAGTCCGTATCCAGCTTGCCCTCCCGGCGGAGTCCGTTGAGATACTCGTTGGGGTCCATCACGGCGGCGGCGAAGGCCTTCACGTCCTCGCCCTCCACCAGATTGGGATATTCCTTGCGCATCATCATCGAGCAGGTGGGGTTCACCGCGAGAATGGTATAGCCGTCCCGCACGTAAGGCATCATCTGCGCGACGTTCTCCCGCGCCAGCTTCTGCGCCGCCGCCATGTCACCGCCGTCCAGGGCGGGCATGCCACAGCAGCGGCGGTAGTCGCTCTTCACGGCGATACGGTTGCGGGCGAATATCTCGATCGCCGCCTTGCCCACGTCCGGATTGTTGTAGTTGACGAAGCAGGTGGAGAAGAAGAACACCTTGCCGTTGTCTCCGTCCAGCGCCTTGCCGGCTTGGGTCTTGTCGAACCAGGCCTGGAAGGTCTGACCGTGAAACTCGGGCAGTAACTTGCGGCGGTGGATCCCCAGCACCTTCTCCAGCAGCCAGCGGTTGGGCGGCAGCCGGTTGGCCCAGTTGGCCAGCCGTGGAGTGAGGCCCGCCAGCCGGCCCAACAGGTCGGGCTTGGCCAGCAGCCGCTCGCGCAGGGCGATGCCCCGCGAACGCGCCCGCACGGCCTTGGCCCGCTGCATCAGCCGCGGAAAATCCAATTGAAACTCGTGGCCGTCGTCGGGGGTGTAGGGGCACTTGATGTAGCACAGCTTGCACTGATAGCACTTGTCCACCACCTCGTTGCGCTGGGCCTCGGTGAGCTTGCGCACGTCGCCGCCACCGGCGTCCACGGCCCGGAACAGTGCGGGAAAGCTCGGGCATAGATTGAAGCACAGGCGGCAGCCGTGGCAGACGTCGAACACCCGCTCCAATTCCATGTCGAGGGACGGCGGGTCGAAGTAGTGACCGTCCAGGGGGCTGTAGGATAGACCCGCGATGGGTCCGGACTCGATACGGGACACTGTCGGCGGGCTCGGGTGGGGAGCGCATACCTGGGCCCCCGCGGCCCCTGGCGCGCGATGGCGATCCATTACGAAGAGGGCTTACATGGAATCGAGAGCCTGCTGGAAACGTCCCGCGTGGGATTTCTCCGCCTTGGCGAGGGTCTCGAACCAGTCCGCGATCTCGGTGAATCCCTCGTCCCGGGCGGTCTTGGCCATGCCCGGATACATGTCCGTGTACTCGAAAGTCTCGCCCGTGACGGCGGACTTCAGATTCTTGTCCGTGGGACCGATGGGGGAATCGGTGACCGGATCGCCCACCGGCTTGAGGTAATCGAGGTGGCCGTGGGCATGACCGGTTTCCCCTTCCGCCGTGTCCCGGAACAGCCCGGCGATATCTGGATAGCCTTCCACATCCGCGTGCTTGGCGAAATACAGATAGCGCCGGTTGGCCTGGGATTCTCCCGCGAACGCGTCCTTCAGGTTTTGATGGGTCTTGGTGCCGTTCAATTCCGCCATGGTTTTCGCTCCTTTCCGTGCGAGTTGGGTGAATGGATGTGGCGCCGATAAATAAGAATGATTCTCAATTATTCTCATCTCGCGGGGGTTGTCAATGGATACGCGGCCCGTTGGCATTCCCTGCGGTGGTCTGGAATGACTTCGGTCAATGTTGCGGGCCGCAAATCCGTTGCCAGGACGATAGGCAGGACATCGGTCATGGCATCAGTCAGGACAATCGCACCGCTCCACCGCTTGCCGGGCGAAGCCGCTGGGCACCGCTGGGAGTCTCCAGATTTCCTGTCACAATGCCATGTGACTGTAATATTTCGAATTTCTCCGTCGGCAGGGGTTGATCTCCGGAATTTTCATGCTAGGCTGAAAGAACAAGAACACGGCCGGTACCGAGCGGCGCGAGCACTAACGGCCCCCTGTGGGGCGACCCGGCGGCTCCCGCTCTGAGGCTCGGCGGCAAACGGCATGGATTAAAGCGGCATCGAGAATAGAGGTGGTGCGGTGAGCGACGACAACGGAAAACAGCGACTGACGCCGGAGGAGATCAACCGGTACAGCCGGCATCTCACCTTGCCCGAGGTGGGCCTGAGCGGTCAGGAGCGGATCAAGCAGGCCAAAGTGCTGCTGATCGGCGCGGGCGGGCTGGGCTCGCCCATGGGCATCTACCTCGCCGCGGCCGGGGTGGGCCGCCTGGGCATCGTCGATTTCGACCGGGTGGATGCCTCCAACCTCCAGCGCCAGATCGCCCACACGACCGCAGACGTCGGCCGGCCCAAGGTCGATTCGATCCGCGAGAAAATTCAGGCGATCAACCCCCACGTGCGCGTGGACATCTACGACGAGAAGCTGACGGCCGAGAACGCCCAGGCCATCTTCTCCGAATACGACTTGGTGGCGGACGGCTCGGACAATTTCGAGACCCGCTACCTGGTCAACGACGCCGCCTACTTCGCCGGCAAGCCCCTCGTGTACGGCTCCATTTTCCGCTTCGAGGGTCAGATTTCGGTCTTCGACCCCCATGCCGGCGGCCCCTGCTACCGCTGTCTCTATTCCAGCCCACCGCCGGCGAGCCTGGTGCCCAGTTGAGCGGAGGCGGGTGTCCTGGGCGTGCTCCCAGGCGCGGTTGGAATGATCATGGCGACCGAGACGCTAAAGCTTATCGTCGGCATCGGAGAGAGCCTGCGCGGCAGGCTGCTGCTCTACAACTCCCTGAAGATGAACTTCAAGGAGGTCACCATCCGGCGCAACCCGGGCTGCGAGCTGTGCGGGGATCATCCCTCGATTCACGACCTGATCGATTACGAGGCGTTCTGCGACGTGCAGATGCCCACGCAACAACCGGTCAGCACCGACGACCGGCCAGTGGAGATCAACGCCGCCGACCTGAAGCAGATCCTCGATACCGGCCGGTCGATCACCCTGCTGGACGTGCGGGAGCCTCACGAGTGGGACATCACGCGCATCGACCGGGCCCGGCTGACCCCACTCAGCAACTTCGAAAATTTCATCCCGGAACTGGATCCGGACGATGAAATCTACCTCTATTGCTACAAGGGCAAACGATCCCTCACCGCGCTGAAAAAGCTTCAGGAGCGCGGGTTCAGGAATCTGAAGAGCCTGAGCGGTGGGATCGACGGCTGGGCCGAAGAGGTGGATCCGAGCTTGCCCCGGTACTGATCGCGGTCCAACTGCAGCGCCGGCCGCAAAATTCCCAAACTTCCCGCACCCTGCCGGGCGCTGGCGCAATGGGCACGTCTGGCCCTTTGGCTGTGCAACCGCAGCGTCCCAATGCACCCAGCCAGTCGCGGCCGTCAGGGCCGTACCGTTGCGGGCAGGGCGATCGGCCGCGGCGGCGGAACGCCCTCAAACCGCGCGGGCCGGGATCGTGGAG
>JAPUJL010000287.1 GCA_027296185.1 SAR324 cluster bacterium
GCTCGAGGTGGCCGGAGCGGGGATGGTGCATCCGGTGGTGCTGCGGAACGGCGGTTACGATCCGGAGGAATGGAGCGGCTTCGCCTTCGGCCTCGGGGTCGAGCGCCCGGCGATGTTGCAGCACGGCATCGAGGACATCCGCAACGTTTACGGTAACGACCTGCGCTTCCTGAGGCAGTTTTAGGTTTCGGCGGGTATCGGCCGCCTCGTGGCCGCACTTTTTACTGGATCGATCCGCATCATGGCCCTGCGCGTTCCCATCGGTTGGTTGAAAGAGTACGTGGAACTGGACCGGTCCCCCGAGGATTTGGCCGAGCGACTGACCCTCGCCGGGCTGGAGGTGGAGTCGGTTACCGCCGTGGGCGCCGACTGGGACCGGGACAAGGTGCGGGTGGGTCACGTGCTCAAGGTGGAGCCTCACCCCGACGCCGACCGGCTGTGCCTGGCCACCGTGGAGTTTGGCGGCGAGGCGCCCCTGATCGTGGTGACCGGCGCCCCCAACATCGTGCGCTACGTGGCCGAGGGCATGCCCGCTGGGCCGCTCAAGGCGCCCTTCGCCATGACGGGCGCGGAACTGATCGACGGACACGCCGGCGACGGGCGCAAGCTGAAGCTCAAGCCCACCCAGATCCGCGGGGTGCGCTCCGAAGGCATGGTCTGCTCCGAGCGGGAGCTGGGGCTGAGCGACGAGCACGAGGGCATCCTCCTGCTGCCGGAGGACGCGCCCACCGGCACGCCGCTGGTGGATTACCTGGGCGACCACGTGCTCGAGTTCGACATCAAGGGCGGCTTCGCCCACCTGCTCTCGGTGTTCGGAATCGCCCGGGAGGCGGCGGCGCTCACCGGACAGGCCCTGCGCCGGGAGGTGCTCCAGCCCGGCGGGGCCGGGGCGCCCGCGGTCACGGCCGATCCCTCCTACGTTAGGCTGGAGATCGCCGACCCGGACCTCTGCTCCCGGTACGTGGGGCTGCTGATCGAGGGGTTGAAGGTGGGCCCCTCCCCTTTCTGGTTGCGGCAGCGGCTGTTGCACGCCGGACAGCGGCCCATCGACGCGGTGGTGGACGCCACCAATTACGTGATGCTGGAGCTGGGTCAGCCCCTGCACGCCTTCGACTACGGCACCCTGCGCCCGGAGAAAGTCGGCGGCACGCCCCTGATCCGCGTGCGCCGGGCGAAGGAGGGCGAGACCCTGCACACCCTGGACGGGGTGGAGCGGCGCTTCGACGGGGAGATGCTGCTCATCACCGATGGCGGCGGGGCGATCGGCATCGCGGGGATCATGGGCGGCGCGCAAAGCGAGGTCACCGCGGGCACCACCGCCGTGCTGCTGGAGGCGGCGAATTTCGAGTTCCTCAACAACCGCCGCACCAGCCAGGTGCTCAAGTTGCGCACGGAAGCCAGCGACCGCTTCGGCAAGGATCTCGATGCGGAGCTGTGCCTTACCGCCGCCCTGCGCTGCGCGAACCTGATCGCCGAGCTATGCGGCGGCACCGTGCGCGCGGAGCACGGCGATCTCTATCCCGCGCCCGCCGCGCGGAAACCGATCGAGCTCGCGCCGGGAACCATCCAGGGGTTGCTGGGCGTCGAGGTGCCGGAAGCCGAGGTGGTGCGCGTCCTGGAAAGCCTGGAATTCCGGGTGGAGGGCGGCGCGCCGCTCCGGGTGATGCCTCCCTCCCACCGCAAGGACGTGACCCTGGCCGCCGACGTGGCCGAGGAGGTGGCGCGCATTTACGGCTACGACCGCATGGCGCCCACCCTGATCGAGGATGCCCTGCCGCCCCAACGGCGCAACCGGCTGCTAGACGGGACCGAGCGGGTGCGCGACCTGCTCGCCGGGTGCGGGCTGGAGGAGATTATCACCTACTCCATCGTTGGCCAGGCGGACGAGCACAAGCTCGACCCCAAGGATGGAGCGGGCGCCGAGCCCTTCGTCGCGCTGATAAACCCCCTCGATGCGGAGCGGGCGCACCTGCGGCGCAACCTGCTCCCTGGGGCGCTCAACGCCGTGCGGGACAACCTGCGCTTTCAGTCGCGCTTGGCGCTGTTTGAGGTGGGGCGCGTCTATCATCCCCGCGCCGGCGAGGAGTTGCCGGCGGAGCCCTGGCGCATGGGCGCCGTGCTCACGGGTTCGCGGGAGGAGCGCTCCTGGGCCACCGGGCGCGAGGGAGCGCCCTTCGATTTCTACGACATCAAGGGCGCCGCCGAGGCGGTGCTGAAGGGCTTGGAAATCGAGGGCATCGCCTGGGAGCGGGGAGACGACCCCGCCTATCATCCCGGCCGCTCGGCCAAGCTGCTGCTGAACGGCGAGCCCCTGGGCCACCTGGGCGAGCTCCACCCCCGGGTCGTCTCGGCCTTCGGCCTGCCGCAACAGGCGGTCTGCGCCATGGAACTGGCGATCGAGCCCCTCCTGGCCGCCTGGAACGAAGACAAGCAGATGACGCCCATCTCGGCCCACCCGCCCGTCTACGAGGACCTGGCCGTCATCGTGGATGCCGCGCTGCCCGCCGAACGGGTGCAGGCCATGATCGCCCAGACCGGCCGGCCCCTCCTGCGGGAGGTGGCGCTGTTCGACCACTATCGCGACGACGCCACCATCGGCGCCGGCAAGAAGAGCCTCGCCTACGCCCTCACCTACCAGGCCGAGGACCGCACCCTCACCGACAAGGAAGTCGCCAAGCTGCGCGGAAAGATTGTTCGCCGACTGGATACGGAACTCGGCGCCGTCCTGCGGAGTTTATAGGGCCCGCACCCTGTTGTAGGGACGCGGCCCTTCGACTGGGCTCAGGACAGGCATGCCGCGCCCCTACCTTGAGGGAGCGGGCGCGCGCTACTCCGCAAACCCCACCTCGAACGCCTCCAGGAACTTGGGCAGGTCCGTCTCGGGCAGAGCGTTGATGCCGGCCGCGGCTTTGCGGCCCCCGCCGCTGGGAAAGGCGCGGCAGAGGGCGTCGGCGCCTTCGGGCCGGGCCTTTGG
>JAPUJL010000288.1 GCA_027296185.1 SAR324 cluster bacterium
GGGCGCGGACCATCCCATGGAGGCTCACAAGATCGACTCCCGCGGCGTACGCGCCATGGGGGCCTCCGCGGACGCCAAGGAAGGCGTGGCGTCGTTCCTGGAGAAGCGGCCGGCGAGCTTCACCCTCTCCCCGAGCCGGGACCTTCCGGAATTTTTCCCGTGGTGGGAGGAGCGCGAGTTTTCCTGAGCCCCACCTGCGGGGCAAGGGCGGACGGAACGCCCTCCTGCGCGAATCTTCGAGCGACGGAGTGGCCGTCGCGCCGGGCGCCTTACCCCATGGCCGCCGGTCGGTCCGAAGAAAATCCTAGATTCCGAGTGTACGCACGGTTACATTATGCGCTGGGCGGATGGACCGGTCATCACGACGGCTCGATCCGACCGAACTTGCGCGATTCGGACGGGCAGCCCCATGAATTTTGGTCCCGGGATTCGATCGATACCCTCCGCCGTCGGCTGGGGACGGCTGGGTGTGATATCGGTCACGGCGCTGGCCATCGGCCTCGGTTTATCGTGCCGAGTCAGGCCGGGGGACCCGAACGCGGATCAATCCGCCAAACCGGACGCTCCGGAGTATGTCGAGCGGCTGACTTTCGAGATGCGCGGAATTCCCGGTTCCGGGTTACTGCAAATCCACCAAATGGGCGGCACGGTGGATTTCGAGTACACGTTGTTGAGCCAGCGGGTGCGCTGGGCCACCCGCGAAGGCACGTTGATGGGGATCGGCTGGGCCGATTACCGGGGCACCTGCAAGAAGGAGCCGCAAAGCGGCCCCGGTTCCAGCCCCGGAAAGATGGTGTGCTCGGCCCCATTCGTTTTCTTCATGCCGGCCGCTTCGAGTACCGGCGCGATCTGCTACGAAAGTCTCGATCTCGGACGGGCGGCCTGCCCGGGAGAGGGGCCCGTATTCGACATTATCGATGACTTGTTCCAGATTGGGGAAAAGTTGCTGGCCTTCCACGCTGCGGGAACCGGCGAAAATTACAAGTCGTTCCGGGAGCCCTTGCGCAAAGTCTATGGCCAGGTGCGGGAGTTGCGTGACTTGATCCAAGCCCACCCGCCGGAAGGGCACTAGGGCCTACCCACACGAAATCTGGGGGCCGCGACCCTCCGCCGCTCCAGCGTCGATGGGATCGGCCGGTGCGCCGGATTCTCCCGCCCCCGATCCCAGCCCGGACCATGCCCGACCAACCCAGCGATATCGAGATCGCGCAGGCCGCCGCGATCCGGCCCATCGGCGAGATCGCCGAGCGGGCGGGAATTCCCCCCGACGCCTTGCTCCTCTATGGCGCCCACAAGGCCAAGCTCGACCTGAGTTTTTGCCGGGAGGCGCGGGCGCGCCCGCCGGGCAAGCTGATCCTCGTCACCGCGATGACCCCCACCCCCGCGGGGGAGGGCAAGACCACCACCGCGGTGGGCCTGGCCGACGGTCTGGTCCGGCTGGGCCACCGGGCGGCCGTCTGCCTGCGGGAGCCCTCCCTGGGCCCGGTGTTCGGAGCGAAGGGCGGTGCCGCCGGAGGCGGCTACGCCCAGGTGATTCCCATGGAGGAGATCAACCTCCACTTCACGGGGGATTTCCACGCCATCGGCGCCGCGCACAACCTGCTCGCCGCGCTGATCGACAACCATCTGCACCAGGGCAATCCGTTGGGCATCAGCCCGTACACCGTATCCCTCGGCCGGGTGCTCGACCTGAGCGACCGCGCGTTGCGCCACGTGGTGACGGGTCTCGGGGGGCGTACCAACGGCGTGCCGCGGGAATCGTGGTTCGATATCACGCCGGCCTCGGAGGTGATGGCGATCTTCTGCCTGGCCCGCGATCTGGACGACCTGCAGAAGCGGCTGGGCCGGATGGTCGTCGCCGAAGATCGGGCGGGAGAGCCGGTGCGGGCTACCGCGCTGGGGGCCGATGGGTCGCTGGCGGTGCTGCTCAAGGATGCCCTCGCGCCGAACCTGGTGCAAACCCTGGAGGGCACCCCCGCCCTGGTGCACGGGGGCCCATTCGCCAACATCGCCCATGGCTGCAACTCGGTGCTCGCCACCACCACGGCGCTTGGGTTGGGGGGCTATGTGGTCACCGAGGCAGGGTTCGGCTCCGATCTGGGCGCGGAGAAGTTCGTCAACATCAAGTGCCGCATTGCTGGGCTCCAGCCGGCCGCCGTGACCCTCGTGGCGACCCTGCGGGCGCTGAAGCTCCACGGCGGCGCGGAGCGGAACGCCCACGATGCCCCCGATTCCGCCGCTATCGAGGCGGGCTTCGCCAACCTGAAGCGGCACATCGCCAACGTGCGGGGCTTCGGCCTGCCCCTGGTGGTTGCGCTCAACCGGTTCGCCGGCGACCGGGACGAGGAGGTGGAGCAGGTTCGCCGCCTGTGCGAGGCGGAGGGTGCGCCCATGGCCTCCTGCGAGGCATGGTCGGGCGGCGGTGCCGGCGCCGAGGCCCTGGCCAAGGCGATTGTGCAGGCCGCCGAGGGTGGCGGCGCGCCGCCGCGGTTCACCTACCCGAACGACCTGCCCCTGTGGGACAAGGCCGAACGCATCGCCCAAACCGTCTACGGGGCGGAGTGCCTGGAATCCCTGGGGCGGGTGCGGGCCAAGTTCGATCGGCTGGAAGCCCAGGGTTTCGGCGGGCTGCCCGTGTGCATCGCCAAGACCCAGGCTTCCCTGACCGCCGATCCCAAGCGGCTCGGGGCGCCCACGGGGTTCCGCGTGCCGGTGCGCGACGTGCGCCTCGCCGCGGGGGCGGGCTTCGTCGTGGTGCTCACCGGGGATGTGCTGACCATGCCCGGCCTGCCCCAATCCCCCGCCGCCGAGCGGATCGGCCTCAACCCGGACGGCTCCGTCTACGGGCTGTTTTGAGACGGTGCGGAATTCCCCTCCCCGAGCAGCAGTACCGAGGGATAGCGAATTCCTTGGCCATCGGCTCTTCTCAATCCGCGTCCTTCTCGTTAAACTAGAAAGTTATTGCCGCTGTTGTCCTCGCCACATCACTCAGGACGTCACGGTCGTCGGGGGAGGGAGCCGCCGGGCGGCCCGCCCGGTGCGATTCAACGGGCCGCGGCGCAACCCCGGCGAGGAATTCACCCCTGAGCAGTGCCGCTACCCAAGAGGAAATCCCAAAGGGAAATTCCAGAAGGAACTCACCGTATGAATCACCTGATTCCCCCCCACGGGGGCGAACTCGTCGACCTGATGGCCACCCACGAAGAGCGGGCGCGGCTGAAAGCGGAATCGGTCGATTTTCCCTCCATCGACCTTACCGGCCAGCAGCTGTGCGACCTGGAGCTGCTGGTTCACGGCGGTTTTTCGCCCTTGCGGGGATTTCTCGGCCGCGCGGATTACGATTCGGTGCTGGAGCACATGCGCCTCGCGGACGAGACCGTTTGGCCCATGCCCATCGTACTGGCGGTGCCCCAGGCCACTGCGGAGGGGCTCTCGGAAGGCTCGCGGGTGGCCCTGCGCGACCCCGAGGGGACCATGCTCGCGGTGCTGGAGATCGTGGAAATCTGGGATCGCGACCGCAAGCGCGAAGCGGAGGCCGTCTTCGGCTCCCTCCACGAGGAGCATCCTGGGGTGCGCGCCACCCTGGACGATCCGGGCCAGGTCTGCCTGAGCGGTAAGGTGACCGGTGTCCAGCCGGCCGCCCACCACGATTTCACCGAATTGCGCTACACTCCCGCCGATCTGCGGTCCGAGTTCACTCGTCTGGGCTGGCGGCTGGTGACGGCGTTTCAGACGCGCAACCCCCTGCACCGGGCCCACAAGGAGATGACGGTGCGCGCCTCGACGGAGGTGGGTTCGCACCTGCTGCTCCATCCGGTGGTGGGGATGACCAAGCCGGGCGACGTGGACCACTACACCCGCGTGCGGTGCTACCAGGCCATCGCCCACCATTACCCCCCGGGCTTGATGAAGCTCAGCCTGCTGAACCTGGCCATGCGCATGGCGGGGCCCCGGGAGGCCGTGTGGCACGCCCTGATCCGCAAGAACCACGGCTGCAGCCACTTCATCGTGGGGCGGGACCATGCCGGGCCCGGCTCCGATTCCAAGGGCAATCCCTTCTATGGCCCCTACGAGGCCCAGGACGTGGTGGCGGACTTCCAGGACGACATCGGCATCCGCATGATCCCCTTTCAGGAGATGGTCTACTCGGCGCAGCGCAGCCAGTACCTGCCCCGCAACGAAGTCGCCGAGGGCGAGGAGGTGCTCTCCGTTTCCGGAACCGAGCTGCGCCGGCGGTTGCGCGAAGCGCTGGAAATTCCCGATTGGTTCTCCTACTCGGACGTGGTGGCGGAATTGCGGCGGGCCTACCCGCCCAAGGAACGGCAGGGGATCACCCTGTTCTTCACCGGGCTCTCCGGCGCGGGCAAATCCACCATCGCCAACGTGCTGCTCTCCAAGTTCCTGGAAATCGGCGGGCGGCCGGTGACCCTGCTGGACGGCGATATCGTGCGCAAGAACCTGTCCAGCGAGCTGGGGTTTTCCCGCGAGCACCGGAACTTGAACATCCTCCGCATCGGATTCGTCGCCAACGAGATCACCAAGAACGGCGGCATCGCCATCTGCGCCCCCATCGCCCCCTATGCGGAAACGCGGCGCAAGGTGCGCGAACTGGTGGCGGCCCACGGGGGGTTCATCGAGATTTACGTCTCCACGCCCCTCGAGGCCTGCGAAAAACGGGACCGCAAGGGGCTTTACGCCAAGGCTCGCGCGGGATTGATCAAGGAGTTCACCGGCATCAGCGACCCCTACGAGGAGCCGGAGAATCCCGAAATCGCCATCGACACCACCGACCTCACCCCGGAGGAAGCAGCGCAGGAAGTGCTGCTGTACCTGGAAAACAAGGGCTTCCTCGCCTGACCCGGCCCGGGGCCGATCGCCTGCGGAGCGTTTTCCGCCCTGGCGGGTTTCCCCCGCCCGATCCATCGTTTCCCCTATGGCCGACACTTTCCACATCGTGCTGACGGCCGATTTCCTCGGCGAGGACGGACGCCCGGCCCTCTGGGAAGGCGGGTTTCCGCCCCTGGAGGAGGCGGCGGAGAGGGCCAGCTACGGCTACATGGGCGACTACCTTCCCGAGATCTCCGCGGAGCAAATCGAAGGGGCCGATGCCCTGCTGTGCCTGGTGCCCAAGGTCACGCGGGAAACCCTGCGCGGCGCGGAACGGCTCAAGGTGGTGGCGCGCTGGGGGGTGGGCTTCGACAATGTCGACGTGGATGCCTGCACCGAAGCCGGGGTCGCCGTCACCATCACCAAGGGCGCGGTGGATCACCCCGTCGCGGAGGCCATCGTCGGGTTCATGCTGGCCCTCAGCCACCGCATGCTGCCCAAGCACCGGCTGGTCGTGGAAAACCGCTGGAACGACCGCACCGCCTACAACGGCACCGAGCTGCGGGAAAAGGTGGCCGGCATCGTCGGCCTGGGCGGCATCGGGCGCCGCACGCTGCAACTGCTCTCGAGCTTCGGCATGGAGCGCCCGGCCGCCTACGATCCCTATCTCGGCGAAGCGGAAATGGAGGCCGCCGGGGCGCGGAAGGTGGAGCTGGACACCCTGGTGGCCGAGGCGGATTTCCTGATCGTGACCTGCCCCCTGACCGACGAGACCCGCGGCCTGATCGGCGCCCGGGAGCTTGCCCGCGCCAAGCCCAGCGCCTTTCTGATCAATACGGCGCGCGGCGGGATCGTCGACGAGGCGGCGCTCGAGGCCGCGCTAAAAGCGGGCCAAATTGCTGGGGCGGCCCTGGACGTCTTCGAGCGGGAACCGACGGACGACTCGCTCCCCCTGGCCAAGCTGGACAGCGTGGTGCTCTCCCCCCACTCCATCGCCTGGACCGAGGAGTTGTTCCGCGACGTGGGCCGCATGGCCTGCGGCTCCATCCTCGACCTGGCCGAAGGCAGGAAGCCCCACGGCCTGCTCAATCCCGAGGTCTGGGACACCCCGGCCTTTCGCCGCAAGCTCCAACTGGATTGACCGTTCGCCGCTCCGCCCACCGATAGCGGGAGGGCCCGCATTCGGCGTGGGCCGCTCCCGGGCCGGGCCGCTTGTCCGAGCGGACTGTAGTGATTCGGTTCTCTGTGGTACACTGGGCGCACTCGCCGTGTGGATTCGCGAAGGTTTTTCTGCTCACGGGAGGCAAGCACAGTCCGAGGGATCCTCATGTGGCCAAGCCGCAAATCCGACGATCGTTCCCATTTTACGGCCGGCGGAAACCGGCCGGTTCGCCGCCGGATGGGCTGGATCGGCGGGCTGTTCGGTCCGCCTGCCATCGAAAACCTGGTCGACGAAAATTTTCCGTCCTGGCAGGACTTCTCCGCCCAGAAGATGGAAGAGGCCGAGCTTCAGCGGCAGGGCGAGCGGCTCGAGATTCCGCCTCACAAGATCTCCATCAGCTCCCCGCTGCAGCGGAACTTCCTCTATTTCCTGATGGTGGCCGGTACCCTGGGCTTGGGCTATTCCGTGCCCGAATGGGCGCCGATCCTGATCTACGGCGCGATTCTGGTGGCATTCGTGATCGCGCTGCTGACCATCTTCCGCGACGGAATCTTCCTGCACATGGAGGGTCATCGCCTGGCCGTGGATTCGGAGATGATCAACAAGCACACCCACGGCCCCGCCACCGACGACGAGGGCCAGCCGACCCGCGGGCTGCTGAGAGCCTTCGGGATGAAAAAGAAGACCATCTTCCGCAGCAAGCTCCTCCAGATTCACTATCAGAACGTACTGCGCACCTTCGAGCAGGGCGCCCGCCGCACCTGGGTCTATCAGGACGCGTCGATCAGCGAGATCCAGACCCTATTGTCCCAGCGCGGGATGAAGCTGGTCTGGACGGTGGTCGAAGTGCTGCCCCAGCTGGGGCTGCTCGGCACGCTGATCGGCCTGACGATGATGTTTATGGCCTTCCGCACGTCGGTGGTGGCACCGGAAATTTCGATCATCTCGGGCTTCGGCACGGCCCTCGGCACCACGATTCTCGCCAACCTGTTCGTGCTCGTCCTGCGCCCGCTGCACATGCAGAACGAGCGCTCCATGAACGAGATCCTCTCCACGCTTCAGACGCTGATGGCGATTTTCATCCTGCCCACCCAGCAGTACGCCATGGAGCGCACCTTCGGGCGCCAGACCCCAGCCTCCAACACGGCGGCGACTGAGCCCCTCCCGGCCCTGATGGCCCCGGAAAGCGAGACGCGCATCTCGCGCACCCTGGAGAAACTTACCGGAACCCTGAAGGAGTACGTGGATTTCCACGAGAAGATGGACAATGGCGCCATCGCCCGGGAAACCGCGAGCATCGCCGCGGACGTCCAGTCCGCCCTGCGCAGCTTCCAGCAATCGGTCAGCCCGGAGCAACTGCGAATGCAGCAGGAGGCCGTCGCCAAGCTCACCGAATCGGTGCAGAACCTGTCGCAAAAGCTCTCCACTGTGGAGCAGGCCGCGCCGCGCCCCAGCGAGCAGTCCGAGCGCATCGAGCACGATCTGACCCAGCTGCGGGTGCTCACCCGCGACACGCTGGTGCTGCTGGAGCAAATCGCCAACCGCCTTCCGGATCGGGGCGAGAGCGCCAAGGACCTGCTAAGCCTGCGGAAATCGATTCACGACCAGGTGTTTCCCGAAGCCGAGCCGGAGCGGCCGACCCCGCGGGGCCAGGGGGATAAGGAGCCGCGCACCGAGCGCCCGGGCATCGCCTCGCCTCGCATCCGGTTGACGAAAGAGCGCAGATGATCGCCGCCACCCCCGAAAAACGATCCCAGGGGGCGCTGATTACCTTCGTGGACCTGTTGTTCCTGCTGATCGCCTTCTTCGTGCTGCTGCTCTTCTATATCCAGCAACAGCGCGCGGTGGTGGAAATCGAACTCGAGGAAAAGCAGGCGCAACTGGAATCCATGGAGCAGGAGAAGACCACGATCGAGGCGGTGATCGAGGAACTGCAGCCCTACATCGCCCAGTTCAATTCCCTGCGGCGGGTCGAGAAGGAACGCAAGCGCGCCCAGACCGCACGCGACCTGCGGCGGCAACGGAAGGGGCGGGCGAAACTGGAATACATCGTGCTGGAAAACGGCGAGATTCTCCACCAGGAGCAGCGCTACAGCGTGAAGCGGTTTATCCGGAAAGTGGTGGTGCCCATGCGGGAGACCAGTTGGATCTCCTTCCGCGCTTTCGCCCGGCCGGAGACGCCCTTCGGGCGCGTGGTGGGCTCGCGCCGCAAATTGCTCGTCGACCAGGGCGAGTTCGATACCTATTGGGACAATCTCACCCGCCAGGCCCCTGCCGAGTCCCGCTGATCCC